>NZ_JBFAET010000297.1:0-7884 GCF_040642095.1 Streptomyces sp. NPDC020362 | reverse complement strand
CCCGGGGGCAGAAGAAGAGCTACGAGGTCCTGCCCGCGGGCCGCGCCGAACTGGCCCGCTGGACCTCGGCCGCCCAGGACCCCAAACCGCAGCGGGACGTCCTTCTGCTGCGGCTGCGTGCCGCCGCGGTGGTCGGCACGGCGGGCCTGGAGGCCGACCTGCGCCGCCATCTGGAGCTGCACCAGAGGCAGTTGGCCGGCTACGAGGAGATCGAGCGGCGTGACTTCCCGCCGGACCGGGACGCGCCGCAGGACCGGCTGCGCCATCTGGTCCTGCGGGCGGGCATCGACCTGGAGACCTTCTGGACCCAGTGGCTCACCCACGCCCTGAAGGAGTTCGCCGAACTGCCCGGCGAAGCACGGGGATCAGGGCCGGGCCCGGAACCGGAGCCGGACGCGGAACCGGAACCGGATCCGGACCTGGAACCGGACCCGGAAGCCAACCCGGAACCACATCCGGCGAACGGCGCGTCCGGCTGAGGACCGCGGTCCGCTCAGAGCCGGTACGGCTTCGAGCGGCGGCGCAGGAACCAGGCGGCGGCGATGACGCCGGAGCCCACCAGAGCCGCCCCGATGCCCACGGTGAGCGGGCCGTAGTCGCGGGCCGCGCCGCCGACGCCGCCCATCACGCCGCGTGAGGGCGCGGACTTGGACGTCGAGGAGGTCGTGGGGACGCGAGGCGCGGCAGCAGCCGCGGAGACGATGACGGACTGGGTGCCGGCGGTGGAGCCGTTGGAGCAGACCACGACCACCGTGTACGTCCCCGGGCTCACTCCGGACCACGCCGCGGACTGGCTGATGGTCGTGCCGGACAGGGCCACCTGCCGCCCCTGGGCGAAGTTAGCCTGGCGGCTGCCGAGGAGCGAGGCGTTGCCCCAGCTGCCGTTGTTCAGCGTGCACGAGCTGGTGACGACCGAGACCGTGGACCCGGTGGTGCTCACGGAGATTCCCGAGGCCGCGGTGGACGGCGCGGCCAGTGAGGCCGGGAGCGCGGCGGCAGCCGCCAGGGTCAGGCCGGAGCGGAGAAGAAATCGGGAGTTTCGCATTGGCTGGCCTCCGGCGGCACGGTTGGCGGTACGTCCCATGCGCCGCCGAGGGTCGGGAAACGTCCGTGCTGCCTCAGATGCAGCAAAAGCGTCCCCGGCCCGGGCCGCACCCGGGGTGCACCCGGCCAGGTGACGGATTCCTCCGTCCGGTGCAGGCCGGCTTGCCGAATGCGCCCGTTGCCCCGATGCCGTCCTCGGACCGTCGCGCCCGTTGCCCCGATGCCGTCCTTCAGCCCGTCACGCCCGTGGTCACGGTCCGCTCCGCCGAGAACCCGCCCCAGGTCCCGTCCGGCAGCCGCGCCCGCAGGCGCACCCGGTGCTCGGCCCCCGCGTCCTGCCCGACGTAGAAGCTGTAGCGGGCCCGGCCGCGCGGCGGGTCGCCGCCCCACACCAGAGAGGTGGTCGCGGCGCCGTCGAGCCGGATCTGGTACTCCGTGATCACCCCGTCCACGCGCGGCGGATCCCAGGACAGATCGAGGTAGTACGCCCCGGCCGAGCGGTGGGTCGTCGCCGTGAAGCCGGTCGGCGCGGTGTCGCGGCCGTCGTCGGAGCCCGGCGTGGTGAGGCGGACGGGCGCGCTCGCGGGCGAGAGGTTGTCGGCCGCGTCCCGCGCCCGCACGGTGAAGACGTACCGGGTGCCGGGGCGAAGCCCGGTGACCACGGTCGCGGTCTGGTTCCCGCCGACACGGTGGATCTTCGCACCGCCCTGGTAGATCTCGTACGACACCACGCTCCGGTCGTCGCGGGAGGCGGCCCAGGACAGCTGGACCGCCCGGCTGCCGACCGCCCGGCCGGCCGGCTGCTGCGGGCGGGTCGGGGCCGAACGGTCGGCCGCCACCATGGCAGGCGTCCGCGCCCGCACCGCGCGACTCGGCGGCCCCAGACGGCCGTCCGCGTCCCGGGCCCGCACGGTGAACACATACACGGTGGACGGCCTGAGCCTGGTGACGTCCACCATGTGTTGCGAGCCCGGTACTTCCGTGACCCTCGTGGGGCCGCGAAACACCTCATAGGCGCGGACCCCGGGCCCGTCCGGCACCATGTTCCACATCACATGCACGCTCGTGGCGCTCCCGGCGGCCGCGGTGACGCCCGTCGGAGCCCCCGGCGCCCGGCCCTCGTCCTGGTCGGCCGCACCGCTCCAGCCGCAGGACGGGAGCAGCAGGACAGCCACGCAGACCAGCGCGGGCGGAAGGGGAACGCGTCGCACGGCTCTGCCTCCCGGGGGACGGCATCACGGCAAAGGTCCGGACCAATATGACCCGACTGGTGCGGCCGGGGCAAGGGGGCCGTGTTGGTGACTCGCGGGGGGAGTTACGTATGCTGAGGTCTCCCTGTGGCCGAACTCGCCAGGAAACCAGGGGAGTTCGCGCCAAGGCGCGGAACGCTGTCGTCGCCGGAACCGCGCCGACGCGGGCGGCCGGGGGCGCTTGGGCCTGACGCCGGCTCAGGCCCCCGGCCCCTGCTGTCCCCTGGCGGGATGTCCGGGCGATGCTCCATCCGGCCCCATCGGGGCGGCCGTTCCCGTATGCCTGTATCGAAGTAGGCATAATGTCCGGAATGTCCCCTAGGGGAGGGTTTCTCAGAGTGCGTGTTCAGTCGCTGACGCTGGCCGCGGCCGGCGCCGCCCTGCTCGCCCCGACGGCGCTTTCGGCCGCAGCCGCCCCGCCGAATCCGGCGCCCGTCGCCCGCGGCAAGAGCCCGGTGACCGCTGCCGACCTGCTCGACCGGGTGCACACCTGCACAAAGGTCTCGCGGGGCCGCTACCGCACCGACGACGGTGCTGCCGCCACCGTCTCCGTCTGCGGCACCAGCGGGGCGGTGTTCTGGAAGGCCGATCTGGACGTCGACTGCGACGGGCGGCCCACCGCCCGCTGCAACCGCAGGGTCGACCCGTACTTCACGGCCGCCACCGCCTACCAGCAGTCCGACGGCCGTCATCTGAGCGCCGAGCACCTGCCCTACATCGTGATTCCGGCGCCCAGTGGCCTCTGGAACCCCCGGGCGCAGGGCATCGGCGGCGGCTCTCTGGCGGCCGTGATCTACAAGGGCCGGGTCCAGTACGCGGTCGTCGGTGACACCGGTCCCCGGGATCTCATCGGCGAGGCCTCCTACGCCACCGCACGGGGCCTCGGAATCCGGTGCGATCCGCGGCTCGGCGGAGCGGCTTCCGGTGTCACGTACATCGTCTTCAAGCACACGCGGGTCACGCCCATCGAGGACCGCAAAGCAGCGGCGAGAGAGGGAGAGCGGCTGGCCCGGCTGCTCGTCGGGCGCCGATGAGAGCGGGACGGGTACCGTCTCCCTCCTGCCCGCCAGGACGGGGCGGGGCGCGGGCGAGGGCCCGTGGGCGGCGGTCTCACACCTTCCGGTAGCTGTACGCCTCCACGGCCGCAGCCTCCACCGCGTCCAGGTCCGCACCCGTGGCCGCCGTGACGACCGCGGCCACCGCACCCTCGACGAACGGCGCGTCCACCAGCCGTGCACCGTCCGGAAGTTCGTCACCCTCGGCGAGCAACGCCTTCACGGTGAGCACCGCGCTGCCGAGGTCGGTGAGCAGCGCGACCCCCACACCCCGGTCCACGGAAGCGGCTGCCGCGCAGATCAGCTCGGCGCTGGTGCCGAGCCCGCCGCCCTCGGTGCCGCCGGCCGAGGCGACCGGCACCCCCGCGGCCCCGCCCGCCAGCCCCTTCGCCAGCTCGGCCACGGAGGTGGCGACCTCCGCGCTGTGCGACACCAGCACGATGCCGACCCGCTTGTGTTCACCCACCTCAGGCTCCCGCCGCCGCTTCTTCGAGCCCGGCGACCAACAGGGCCGAGGACGTGGCTCCCGGATCCTGATGACCGATGCTGCGCTCCCCGAGGTAGCTGGCCCGGCCCTTGCGCGCCTGCAGGGGGGTGGTGGCCACCGCGCCCTCCTCGGCGGCCGCCCGTGCGGCGGCGAAGCCGTCGCCGAGCGCGTCCACGGCCGGGAGCAGGGCGTCGACCATGGTCTTGTCGCCGGGTGCCGCCCCGCCCAGCGCCATCACCCCGTCCACGCCCGCTCGCAACGCCTCGGCCAGCTGCTTCTCGCTGACCTCGGGGGCATCCCCGAGCGCCTTGCCGGCCCGGCGCAGCAGCGTGCCGTACAGCGGCCCGGACGCTCCGCCGACCGTCGAGATCAGCCGGCGCCCGGCCGCGGTCAGGACGGCGCCCGGCGTGTCCGGCGCCTCCTCTTCCAGCGCGGCCATGACGGCGGCGAAACCGCGCTGCATGTTGCTGCCGTGGTCGGCGTCCCCGATGGCCGAGTCGAGGGCGGTGAGCCGCTCCGCCTCCCGGTCCACGGACGCGGCGGCTGCCGTCATCCAACGGCGGAAGAAATCGGCGTCGAGCACTGGATCTCCTTGCGTGGTAGGGATGTTGGCCGCTTCGTCCGCCCTGTCACATCCCCCAGCGCAGCGCCGGGGTCTTCACCGGCGCGTCCCACAGCCGCAGCAGTTCCTCGTCGGCCTGGCACAGGGTGACCGAGGCGCCCGCCATGTCGAGGGAGGTCACGTAGTTGCCGACGAGGGTGCGGGCCACGGCCACGCCCCGCTCGGCGAGCACCCGCTGCACCTCGGCGTTGAAGCCGTACAGCTCCAGCAGCGGAGTGGCGCCCATGCCGTTGACCAGGACGAGCACGGGATTGCGCGGGGGCATGTCCTCCAGGATGGCGTGCACCGCGAAGTCGGCGATCTCCCCGGACGTCATCATGGCCCGCCGCTCCCGGCCCGGCTCGCCGTGGATGCCGATGCCCAACTCCAGCTCTCCGGAGGGCAGATCGAAGGTCGGGGAGCCCTTGGCCGGGGTGGTCACGGCGGTCAGCGCGACACCGAAGCTGCGGGAGTTCTCGTTCACCTGGCGCCCCACGGCCTCCACCCGCTCCAGCGGCTGTCCCTCGGCCGCGGCGGCCCCCGCGATCTTCTCCACGAACAGGGTCGCACCGGTGCCGCGGCGCCCGGCCGTGTACAGGCTGTCGGTGACCGCCACGTCGTCGTTGACCAGTACCTTCGCGACCTGGATGCCCTCGTCCTCGGCGAGTTCGGCGGCCATGTCGAAGTTGAGCACGTCACCGGTGTAGTTCTTCACCACGAACAGCACGCCGACCCCGCTGTCGACGGCGGCCGCGGCCCGCGCCATCTGGTCCGGCACCGGCGAGGTGAACACCTCTCCCGGACAGGCCGCCGAGAGCATCCCCGGGCCGACGAATCCGCCGTGCAGCGGCTCGTGCCCCGACCCGCCGCCCGAGACGAGCGCGACCTGCCCGGCCACCGGAGCGTCCCGGCGTACGATCACCCGGTTCTCCACGTCCACGGTCAGGTCCGGATGAGCCGCCGCCAGACCCCGCAGCGCATCCGCCACCACGGTCTCGGGGACGTTGATCAGCATCTTCATCTGTATCTCCTAAGAAGCCTAGCAGTGCGTCTCTGACCTGTGTTTTCCCTGGTCAAGCTGGGTGCGGCCGGTCACTGACCCCGGCGGAACGACTGATGCTGAACCAAACGGCGACCTTACTGACGGGTCATCAGGCAACTCGGGGTCTGCTTGATGACAGACGAAGGGAGTCCTGTTCCTCAGTATCGGCCCTGGGGCAGCGAAGGTCATCCTCCGTCGCCCACGAGAGTCGGTGCCGTGTCCGGGCGCAGTCGTGTGTACGGATGGCCGGGTGAAGGTCCTGCTCCGCGACGCCCGCGGCCGGCGTCTGCGGGCTCCGGGCGAAGCCGGGCGCCATCGCCACGGCCGGCGCGAGCGTCCAGTCGCGCGCCCCGGCGTCGAGGGCGACTGCGGCGAACGCCGACGAGTCTGCGGCGCACGGCCATCCCGGGGGCGGCCCCGCGGCTGCCGCCGGTGCGGGTGCGCGGGCGTCGGCCGGACCGGGTCACAGGCCCTCGGGCAGTCGGCGCCGGGCCGCGACGACCACGACACCGCCGATGACAGCGAGACTCAGCAGGGCGATGCCGAAGACGGTCGCGCCGTCGGTCAGCCCGATGGTGTCGCTGAGGTAGCCCGCGGAGACCGGCAGCAGCCCGGCGGGGAGGTAACCCCCCACGTTGAGTGCGGCGTTGGCCTCTGCGAGCCGCTGCGCGGGAACGGCCGAGTTGAGCAGGGAGAGCCCCCCGAGCTGGCCCAGGCCCTGACCGGCCCCGGCCAGCAGCGCGGAGGCGATGAGCACGGGGGCGGACGCGCTGTGCACGGCGGTGACGAGCGCGGCCATGCCGAGGGCGGTGGCGGCCGCTCCGGCGGTCAGGACGCTGCGTCCGGGCAGCCGCTGTGCGGCGAACTGCACCCCGGTGGCGGTCAGGAACATGGCGAAGGCCATGGCCCCGGCGACGATCCGGCCGGTGGTGCCGAGCAGGCTGGAGAGCAGGGAGGGGCCGAGCGAGAGGACGAAGGACGTCGCGGTGATGCCGGGGGCGAACACCGCGATGCCGAGGGCGAGTCGAAGGCCGCTGCCGCGCGGCACGGCCGGCACGCGGATCCAGGGGCCCGAGGCCGGCGCCGCGGGCCGCGGCACGGGCATGCGCAGCACGGCGAGCACCGCCGTGGCGAGCAGCACCGCCTCGACGACGAAGACGGTGACGGTGGGGCCGGGCAGGGTCTCGGACAGGATGCCGGCCAGGAGCGGTCCGAGACCGGCTCCGAAGACCATCGCGCAGGAGGCGAGCAGGGCCGCCAGCCGCCTGCGGGCGGGGCCTGCGACGTCGCTCACCGCCGCCATGCCCGCCGAGACGACGGCGCCCACGGCGACACCGGTGAACAGCCGGGCGACGATCAGGGCCGGCACGGTGGACGCCGTCGCGAAGACCAGACAGGCGGCCAGGGCGAGGCCGAGGGCGGGCAGTAGGACGGGTCTGCGCCCGAGCCGGTCGGACACCACACCAGAGACGAGCAGGGATCCGATCAGGCCGACGATGTAGAAGGCGAAGACGACGGTCAGGGTGCCCTTGGAGAACCCGATGTCGCGCTGCCACAGCACGTACAGCGGCGTCGCCGCGTTGGACAGGACGAAGACGGCGGTCACCGGCCAGGCGGCCAGCCACACCCACCAGGTCGGAGCGTCCGGGCGGCCGGGCCCGCTCCTCGCCCGCAAGGGCGCCGTTGTTCGACTCTCGGGCATGACAGATCCCCTCCACGCATGCACGACGCGTGCTCGTCAGTACGAGTTTTCTCGAACATAACATCCTGTACGATCGAAGTCGTACAAGGGATTTCAGGTCATGAGGAGCTGCCCATGCCGTCGACGACGCGCGCCGTGCGGGCGCAGGCACCGGCCGTCAAGGTGCTGCCGGAGCCCGAAGGGTTGCCCGAACCGCTGCCGGAACCGGCGGTCGAGGACCTGCGCCTGGAGAGCGTGCTGGCCGCGCTGAGCGATCCGCTGCGCCTGGTCATCGTGCGCAAACTCCTGCTGGAGTCCGAGCGGTTCGACCACACCTGCGGCTGGTTCGGCCTCGACCGTCCCAAGTCCTCCCTCACCCACCATTTCAAGGCGCTGCGCGAGGCCGGCGTCACCCGGCAGCGCCAGTACGGGCTGGAGCGCCGCAGTCAGGTGCGTGTCGGGGACCTGAACGCCCGCTTCCCCGGCCTCCTGGACCTGGTCGCGGCCTGGACGCCGCCGGAGGGGACCTGAGCCACTGGGCTCCGAAGCATGCGGATCTCCGTTTCTGGAGCTTTTCGCCCTGACCTGCACCGATGCGCGGATTGGGTCGCTTCGTAGGAGCATGTGGAACCAGCGCAGCCCAGGCGCGCCCACCCCGGCAGCCGTCAGCATTGATGTCAGCCCGGCCTGTGTAACTGCCAGTGACCATGGCTGGGCAACGTAT
>NZ_JBFAET010000296.1:0-7987 GCF_040642095.1 Streptomyces sp. NPDC020362 | reverse complement strand
ACCGGGCCGTCGGGCCCCGCGGCGGCGCTGGGTCCCCGGTTCGGGCGCAGCCGGGGGCGCGGGCCGCTAGGCCGCGGCTACGGTCACTCGCCCTGCGGCGGCAGCGCGGCGATGAAGGGGTGATCGCGCTCGATCAGCCCCAGCTTGCTGGCGCCGCCGGGAGAGCCGAGCTCGTCGAAGAACTCGACGTTCGCCTTGTAGTAGTCCTTCCACTCCTCCGGAGTGTCGTCCTCGTAGAAGATCGCCTCAACCGGGCAGACCGGCTCACAGGCACCACAGTCGACGCATTCGTCCGGGTGGATGTACAAGGACCGCTGGCCCTCGTAGATGCAGTCGACCGGGCACTCCTCGATGCACGCCTTGTCCTTCACGTCGACACAAGGCTGCGCGATGACGTAGGTCACGCTGTCGTTCCTCCTCGATAGGGCGCTGGCGGGCCTCCTCAGGCTCCGCCGCCTGGCGCGCGGGAGCGCGGCGTCGTCGATGCCCGCCCCTAGTATCTCCGTTCCGGGGCATGATCCATACAGGAGGGGTGAACTGACCAGTGAAAATATCCGCGCATGGACGCCCAGAGGTCCGTATCACCGCTGCTGACGTGGGCAAACGGGTCTCTGTGAGGCGCTTGAACACTCCTGGGGCGGCGGAGGAGAAGTTCACCGACACGGTGGGTGTTCTCACATCATGGGACGACGGCGTGCTCATGATCACACGGCGGGATGGACAGAGTGTCCGGATCGCGGAGTCCGTGCTGGTCGCGGGCAAGGTGGTGCCGGCCGCGCCGGCCCGCCGCCGCGGACCCGCAGCGAGCTACCCGGAGCTGGCGCACATCGCCGCCCGCGCGTGGCAGCCGACGCAGAGCGAGCGGCTCGGCGACTGGCGGCTGAGGGCCTCCGGCGGCTTCACGCGGCGGGCCAACAGTGTGCTGCCGCTCGGTGATCCCGGGCTTCCGCTCGACGCGGCCCTGGATGCCGTACGACGCTGGTACGGCGAGCGTGGCCTGCCCGCCTACGTCCAGACCGCCACCGGCGCCGAGGGCACGCAGGAGCTGCTGTGCGCGGAGCTGGAGCGGCGCGGCTGGGTCCGGGAGGTGACCGCCGAGCTGTGGATCGGTGCCCTGGCACCGGTCGCGGACCGGGCCGAGGGCGCCTCGGTGGTGCTGTCCCGGGAGGCGGACGAGGCGTGGCTCGCCCGGTACCGGCGCAAGGGGGTGAGCGAGGTGGCTCTGCAGGTGCTCCGCTCCGGCCCGTCGGTGTGGTTCGCGACCGTACCGGGTGCGGCGGCCCAAGAGCCCGTGGCGGCGATCGGGCGGTGTGTCGTGGACGGACGGTGGGCCGGGTTCGCCGCCGTCGAGGTCGACCCCGTCCGGCGCCGCCAGGGGCTGGCCACCGAGGTGATGGCCGCACTCGCCCGGCGGGCCCTGGACGAGGGCGCCTCGGCGGCCTGGCTCCAGGTGGAGGACGACAACGAGGCCGCCCGGGCCCTGTACACCGCGCTCGGCTTCGCCCGGCACCACGCGTACCACCATTACCGGGAGCCGGACGCCGCCGGCCCCGGACGGTCGTAGGAACCGTCGTGGAAGGGCATGAGCCAGGCATGGGGCACCCGCGTCTTCCTCCCCCGTATCCGCCCCCGCCGGAGCGGTCGGCCGAGGTGCGCCGGCGCTTCGGCGAGGAGGCGCGGTCCGAGCGGCCGGATCTGTCGGCGCTGTGCCTGCTGATCGGCGCGGAGGCGGACGGTTCGCTGGACGAGGCCGGCATCGACGCGGCCCAGCTGGAGCTGGACCGGCTGGCCGGCGAGGTGCCGTTCCGTCCGGGCGGCCCGCATGCGTGGGCCCAGGCGCTGTGCCGGCTGCTGGGCGAGCGCTACGGGTACGCAGGGTCGGCCGGGGACTACGACAGGCTGGAGTCCTCGCTGCTGCACGAGGTGCTGCGGCGGCGGCGCGGGCTGCCGATCCTGCTCTCGGTGGTGTGGCTGGAGGTGGCGCGGCGGGCGGGCGCGCCGGTGTACGGGGTCGCGCTGCCGGGGCACTTCGTGGTCGGCTTCGGTCCGGCCGAGGAGCAGGTGCTGGCCGATCCGTTCGACGGCGGACGGGTCCTCACCGGGGCGGATGCCGATCTGCTCGTGGTGGGGGCGACCGGGGCCCCGTTGCAGCCGTCGATGCTGGTGCCCGCGGCGCCGCTGGAGGTCGTGCAGCGGATCCTGAACAACATCCGGGCGTGGGCCGCGACCCGCCCCGAGCGCTCGGACGTGGGCCTGTGGGCCGTGGAGCTGGCCCTGCTGCTGCCCGCGCATCCGGCCCGGCTGCGCCACGAACGAGGGCAACTTCTGGTGCAGCGCGGCGAGTTCCTTCGGGGTGCCGAGGAGCTGGACGCGTATGCCCAGCTGATCGAGGTCATCGACGAACCGGCCGCCCGCAAGATCCGGCAGCAGGCCCACTCGGCGCGCGCGATGCTCAACTGACCCGGCCGGCCGGGCCCGCGCACAGGAAGTGGTGCGCTCGCCCTGCCGATGCCGGCGTGCGCCCGCGGCAGAGCCACATGCCGGCACGGCCCCGCGCCCCTCGGCCCGCCGGACGGAGGAACGTCACAGCCACCCCTTCTCCCGGGCGATCCGCACCGCCTCGGCGCGGTTGCGCACCGCCAGCTTCTGGATGGCGGTGGAGAGGTAGTTGCGGACCGTGCCCTGGGAGAGGTGGAGGGCCTTGGCCAGTTCGGCGTTGGTGGAGCCGTCGGCCGCCGCCCGCAGCACCTCGCGTTCGCGCTCGGTGAGGGGATTGGCGCCCTCGGCCAGGGCGGCCGCGGCCAGGGTGGGGTCGATGACCCGTTCGCCGGCCAGCACCTTGCGGACGGCGGCGGCCAGTTGTGCGGCCGGAGCGTCCTTGACGAGGAAGGCGTCGGCGCCGGCCTCCATGGCGCTGCGCAGATAGCCGGGGCGGCCGAAGGTGGTGAGGACGACGAGCTTGACCGCGGGGAACTCGCGGTGCACCTCGGCCGCCGCCTCGATGCCGGTGCAGCCGGGCATCTCGATGTCGAGCAGCGCCACGTCGACGCCGTGCGCGCCGACGGCCGCCAGCACCTCGTCACCGCGGGCGACCTGGGCGACGACCTCGATGTCGTCCTCGAGGCCGAGGAGCGCTGCCAGCGCCTCCCGGACCATGGACTGGTCCTCGGCCAGAAGAACCTTGATCGTGCTCGTCATGCCCCGGATCCTACGTCCACCGAAGTGGGCGTGGGTACGCGGGCGACCAGCCGGAATCCATGCTTGATCCGGCTCGCTTCCAGGGTGCCGCCGGCCTTCTCCATACGCTCCGTGAGGCCGGTCAGGCCGTTGCCGGGCCCGTTGCCGCTGCCGCCGGATCCGTTGTCCTCGACGGAGAGTTCGAGCATCGGACCGTCCAGGGTCTGCCGGTGCGTGAGCTGGATCAGGCACTTGCCGGCGCCGCTGTGCCGGACCACGTTGGTGACGGCCTCGCGCAGCGCCCAGGCGAGGGCCGACTCGGCCTCCTCGGGGATGCCGGTGAGGTCGGGTTCGGCCGGGACCTCGGCGACGACTCCGGCGGCCGTCAGGGCGACCTGGGTGCCGGCGAGTTCGGCGGCCAGGCGCGGGCGGCGGTAGCCGGTGACGGCCTCGCGGACGTCGACCAGGGCCTGGCGGCTGACCTGTTCGATGTCGGCGACCTGCTGGGCCGCCTTGTCGGGGTGGCCGGGCAGCATCCGGCCGGCCAGTTCGCTCTTCAGCGTGATCAGGGAGAGCGAGTGGCCGAGGAGGTCGTGCAGGTCGCGGGCGAGCCGGAGGCGCTCCTCGTTCGCGGCGAGCTGGGCGACCGTGGCCCGCGCCTTGCGCAACTCCACGGTCGTACGCACCAGCTGGCCCACGCCGACCATCGCGAACCCGATGAGCAGGACCAGGAGCAGGCTTTCGTCCACCTCGCTCTGGCCGTCGTGCACTCCGACCAGATACATCGTCACGGTCGTCGCGGGAACCGCCCAGAGCGCGGCCCGGACCGGCAGGGTCGCCCCGCAGGCGACCGACACGTAGACGAAGAGCCCGAGCCAGTCGCTGCCGAGCGTGAAGGCCAGCAGGGACGCGAGGACACCGAGGACCGACAGCAGCGAGACGACGACCCGCGGTGTGAACGGCCGGCCCATGTTCCGGAAGACCAGCGTCAGATAGGTGACGACGAAGGCCGTGAGGCCGGCCCAGCCGGCGGCGGTGGCGAGCGTGGTGTGGTGCGCCGAGACCAGGTCCTTCACCGGCGAGCTGAGGAAGACCAGCCAGACGCCGATCCACAGCGACTTCACCAGCAGCTCGCGCCGGTTTCCGGGTCCCTGGCCGATGCGCACCTGCACCTCCGGCCGTGTCTCACAGGCTCGCGGGTCTTCCGTCATCGCGCTCACGCCTTCAGCGTGTCCTTCCGGTACAGCCAGGCCGCGCCGCCCGCGAAGAGGACGAAGTAGACGGCGAGGACGGCGACGTCCGTCGCGCTGGGGGCCTGGCTCTGTTCGATGGCCCGTCCCAGTTCAGCGTACGCGTGCGTGGGCAGCCACTTGGCTATGTCCTGCAGGATCTGCGGAAACGAGGTCGAGGGCATCCACAGGCCGCCGAGGATCGACAGGCCGAAGTAGACGATCATCGTGATGGGGCGGACCGCGTCTCCGGAGGCGACGTAGCCGATGGCGACGCCGAGCGCGGCGAAGACGAGGCTGCCCGCCCAGATGACGCCGGCGAGGGCGAGCCACTGCCAGGCGTCCAGGCGTACGTGCTTCACGGTGGCGGCGACCACGAACACCATGATGATCGACGGCAGGCTGACCACGGCCGCGCTGGCCGTCTTGGCGAGGACGTAGCCGCGTCCGGGCAGCGGGGTGAGCCTCAGCTGCCGCACCCAGCCGCTCTCGCGTTCCTTGGCGATCCGCTCGCTGTTGCCCATCAGGACGGCGGTCAGGGCGCCGAAGGAGGCCATGGAGACCATCAGGTAGGTGGCGACGGTCAGTCCGGTGTCGCTGACCTTCGCGTCGGAGCCGGAGCTGCTGGAGAAGATCAGGTAGATCATCGAGGGGTAGAGCACCGAGAAGAACAGGAACTTCTTGTTGCGCAGGGCGCGCGCGAGTTCGAGCTTGATCAGGGCGTTCATGACTGCTTGGCCTCCTCTGCCTCCGTGATGGCGACGAAGGCCTGCTCCAGGCCGAGCCCGGCGACTTCGAGATTGCGGGGGTAGACGCCGAGGCCGTACAGGGCGTGGACGGTGGCGTCGGCGTCGGTGGACTGGATGCGGACGGTCTGGCCCGATACGTCTATCGAGGTGAGGAACGGCAGGGCGCGCAGGGCGGCCTCGTCGATCTCCCCCTCCAGGTCGAAGGCGACCCTCCGGGCCCCCGCCTTGGCCTTGATCTCGGCGGCGGTGCCGTCGGCGAGGAGCCGGCCGCGGTGCAGCACCAGGACCCGGTCGGCGATGGCGTCGGCCTCTTCGAGGTAGTGGGTGGCGAAGAGGACGGTACGGCCCTGGTCGGCCTGCTCGCGCATGGTGGCCCAGAAGGCCTGGCGGGCGGAGACGTCCATGCCGGTGGTCGGCTCGTCCAGGATGATCAGGTCGCTGTCGCCGGCGGTGGCGAGGGCGAAGCGGACGCGCTGGGCCTGGCCGCCGGAGAGCTTGTTGACCTTGCGGTCGGCGATCTGCGTGACTCCGGCGCGGGCCATCACGTCCGCGGCCTTGTACGGCTTGGGGTGCAGCGAGCAGGCCAGCTTCACCAGCTCGGCCACGGTGACGTCGTCCATCAGCCCGCCGCTCTGCAGCATGGCCCCGACCCGGCCGGCGACGATCGCCTCGCGCGGGGTGCCGCCGAACAGGCTCACCGTGCCGCCGTCGGCCTGCTTGAGGCCGAGGAGCAGGTCGAGGGTGGTGGACTTGCCGGCCCCGTTCGGGCCGAGCAGGGCGACGGTCTCACCCGGGTTCAGCCGGAGCGAGAGGCCGTCGACGGCCTTCACGTTGCCGTACGTCTTGGTCACCTGGTCGAACCCGACCACCGGACTGGTGGTGGCCGGTGCCGCTGTCGTTGTCATGTCCCCCAGGCTGGCCGAGGGGACGCGGGGTCCGGCAGTGTCGGGGGTCCCGAGTGCCGGATGACAGTTGTCATGCCGAACGGCGCTGCATTGTCATCCCGTGCGGCGCCACGCCCGAAAGCGCGTGAAGGCCCGTCCTTGCGGACGGGCCTTCGTGCGTCGGACTCAGCTCGGGTTGGTGGCGATGACCGCGACCCGGTTGGTCTTGCTCGTCAGCGCCTGGCGCAGGGCGACGTAGACGTCCTGCGGGGTGACGGCCGTCTTCTTGCCGTTGCCGCGGGTGATGAGTACGCCGTCGAAGGTCTTGCCGTACAGCTGCTGAAGGGCGGCCAGGTCGGGCTTGTCGACCAGCTTGGCGTCGGAAGTGGGCACCACCCTGAGGAACTTCCAGAGCGATTTCTCCGGACTCATCAGGACAAAGTGCGTTGCGTCCGTCTGCACCTTGACGGTGGCCGACATCGCCGGCTCGGCGAACTCCTTCATCTCCCGGTCGACCTCGGCGTTGGAGACCGTCGGCTGCTTGGTGGTCGTCGGTACGGTGACCGGGTTCGCCGTGCCCGTCTCCACCATCGTGCGGTACGCCTGTTCGACCGCCCGGGTCGAGCCGCTCGCGTCGATGGCCTTGCCCGCCTTGCCGTAGACGGCCACTGCCTTGCCGGCCCGGAAGTCGATGGTGCCGTCGGTGACGGCGCCGGAGCCGGAGCCGCCGCCGCCGGTCTGCTGGAGCGCGGCCTGGAGCTTCTCCTCGTCGACCGGCATGACCGGCTCCACGACCCGGCTCTGGCCGAAGAGGGAGCCGATCACGGAGACGGGGTTGTAGTCGCTCGTCGCGGCCTGGCTCACCGTGTTCTGGAAGTCGAACTGCAGGCCGGCCTTGTCCGGGGTGAGGGAGACCGTCCTGCCGCCCACGGACAGCTTCAGCGGCTTGTTCACCCGGCTGCCGAAGGCGTCGTCGAGCTTCTTGACGGCGTCGTCACGGGTGCCGCCGCCGATGTCCACGCCGAGCACGGTGGTGCCCTTGGGTACGTCGGTGTGGTTCATCAGCAACCCGGCGCCGTAGGCACCGCCCGCGACGACGAACGCGCCGACGCCGAGCAGCACGAGTTTGCTGCGGCCCTTCTTCTTCGGCTTGGCCCCGGACTTGGGCTGCGCGGCCGGGGCAGGCGGCTTGGGCGCCGTGTGGGGCACCGGACCGTCCGGGTTCGCGCCGGCGCCGAACGGGGAGCCCCCGGCGCCGGGGACGACCGGGATGCCGCTGGTGACGGTGTGCCCGGAGACGTTGTCCGGGGAGCGGTACCCGGGCGTGCCCGGCTCGGGGGCCGGCTTCTGCGGGGTGAGGATCGCGGTGTCGTCGCTGAGCCCACCGCCCGGAACACCCGGGACGCCGGGAAGGCCCGGAGCGCCCGGTCCCGCGAGGGCGCCGGGGGCGAGCGGGCCGCCCTGGCCGTTGCGGTCGTTCGCGCCGCCGGGGCCGCCGTAGCCGCCCGGGCCGTCGAAGGACTCGGCGGGCTCCCCGACGAGGTTGCTGAGCGCGCTGGTCGGCGGGAGGAGGGGGCTGTCGCCGGTGACCGGCCCGCCGGTCGGGCCCGCGGGGCCCTGCGGGCCGCCGGGGCCGCCCTGGCCGTTCGGCCCGTTGAAGCCGCTGGGGCCGCCCGGGCCGCCCTGGCTCGTGGCACCGCCGGTGCCGCCGCCGAGACCGTTGTGACCGCTCTTCTCCGAGAAGTACGGCAGATCGTCGCGGCTCGGCTCGCCACCGCCGGACGCGCCGGAGAGGGAACCGCCCCGCGCACTCGCGGCCAGCGCCTCGGTGACGTCGAAGGAGCCGGTGCCGCCGCCGTGGCCCGGGGCCACGGGGCCGCCGGTGGCGCCGGACAGGCCCGAGCCGCTCGTGGCGCCGGGACGGGCGCCCGGCGCGCCCACGACCGGC
>NZ_JBFAET010000295.1:0-8010 GCF_040642095.1 Streptomyces sp. NPDC020362 | reverse complement strand
TCCGCGTTCACCCCCGTGGGGGGCGCCGGCGCGGGCACCCCCGCGTCCCCGCCCCCCGGGGGGGGGGGCCCCCCCCCCCTGGGGGGGGGGGCCCCCCCCCCGCCGCCCCTGCGTATCCCGGACGCTGTCGTGTGCCGCGTCCGCTGCGCTGTGGAAACCCCGAGCCCGCCCTCGCCGTCCTGGATCTGCACGTGGTGATGTGCTGTGCGTTGTGCACCATTACCTGTACGCGATGCTGAGCTGCACTGTCGATGGGGAGTCGAACCCCTGCGTTGCTCTCCACGCGCCAGGAGTGGACCGGAAACCGCCGGCCCTCGGTGTGTGCACGCCTCCAGGACAGCTACCTGCTCCACAGCGTCACGCCCTGCCGGGACTGCTCAGTCCAGCAGGTCGACCTCCCAGTTCGTGCGCTGGATGCGCACATCGATCTCCCGGATCTCCCGCGCGAGCAGATCTGCCTGCGCGCGAAGGTCTGCGACGGGAAGTGCGGGGAGCATCATCAGTTCGGAACGAAGCTGCCGACCGTAGCCCCGCTCGCCGGTCCCCGCTGCCGCATCGGCCGCAGCGGTGATCACCGAGTGGCGCAGCCGCAGTGTGTCCCGGCGCGCGAGTGCATCGGTGAGGGTGCCGTCGTGGCCCATGTCCGTCACTGCGTTGGTCCGGTTGATCCGCCGGATCAGCGTCTCAAGGGTGGTCAGCACCTCGTCGGCCTCGGCCAGCAACTGGTCCGCGGCCTCTGCCGGCGTCTCGCCCTCCTGGTGACGGGCGTTACTGACAATGCGCGCCCGCAGTTGCTCCACGCGGCGTGTCGCTTCTGCTCGTTCTGCGAGCGCCTCGGCAAGCTTCACTGTTCCGACGTCCCGTCCGTTGCAAACATCGCATGAGTATACAAATCACGAGGCGGCCACGATGCGCTCCACCGCGGCCGTCACCAGCTGCTCGCGCTCTGCCTCCGTGAAGACGTCCGGGAGGGTGAGCTGCTCGACGATCAGCCAGTTCAGAGTCAATATCAGCAGCTTGACGGCCATGGCGTCACCGGGGAGGCCCGAGGCCTCGTGGTAGGCGACGTTGGCGTCGACGTCGGATCGGACCCGTTCGGTGAGCACCTTGCGCAGTTCGGGGCGGCGGGTGGCCTCGAGGCGGAGTTCGAGCAGTGCCAGATAGCCGGTGCGGAAGGAGGCGACGCGGCCGACGAGTTCACGCATCAGCTCAGTGTAGGTTTCCCGGTCGCGGCCGGCCGTCTGCTGGCGGGCGATCGTGGCCTCGTCGGGCTGCAGTCGCTCATAGACACGGGCGCCGGCCTGGGTGAGCAGATCGTCGCGGCTGGCGAAGTAGTTGGACGCGGTGCCGGCGGGCACGGCGGCCTCGGCGTCCACCGCCCGGAACGTCAGGCCTCTGGCGCCTTCCCTCGCCAGCACCTCGATCGCAGCATCGACGAGGGCAGCACGTCGCTGATCATTGCGCCTCACCATGGGTGCCCTTCCCTACGCAGCACTACGTTCGAACCACTTCAGACAGAGTACTACGCACGGAGTCATCAAAGGCGCGAAGGCTCGTGCACCACGTGGGCGTCACGCCCGCCGGCCGCAGCACGGCTGGGGCAACCCCTGTGCCGTGCGCGGCCGCCCGGTGTTCAGCCTTCGCCTACCGCGGAGCAACGCTCCAGGCGAGGTCGGGGATGTAGCTCGGGGTGGCCGTGAAGCCGGTGACCTTCCTGGCGTTGTACGCGTACAGGCCGTCCATGCGCAGGACGGAGACGAACCGCGCCCGGTCCACGACGAACCGCATGACGTCCTGGCAGAGCGCGGGTTGCTTGTAGGCGGGGGCCGCCCCGGCCGTGTTCAGCATGCGCGTGAGCCTGGGGTCGGCGGTGGCGAAGGGGTTGAACGCGGTGGCATGCGGCAGCATCCAGTCCAGGGACAGGGCGTAGCCGGTCGCACCGCCGTAGCCGAAGCCGAGTGCCGGAACTTCCTGGAGGTGGCGCCTGCCAGCCACTGGCCCACGCTCGTGTCGGTGGTGATGACCTCACTGGAAGGCTGGATCTGACTAGTCAGTTACACGGTTCAACGATGCCGGATGCGCCAACCCTGACGAGTATTCAGTCCGACGCCCCGTCCTCCTGCAGGCCTGTCACGCTCCGTACGTGCCGCAGGCTCGGCTCGGCCAGCACGGCCTGCAGTTGCTGGAAGAGCTGGCGCGCCGCGACCGCGTTCCAGTCGTCGGGCAGGAGCTCCTTGGGCAGGCCCGGGTCGAGATAGGGCAGGCGTCGCCACTGCGTGAGCATGGGAACGTAGTGGCGGAACGCCTCCCTGGTGTCGATGTCGGACCGAGTCGTCAGGCGCGCCGCCACGGGGCCGTAGGTCTCGGTGAACTCGGCGTACTGCGCCTGGATCGCCGGGAAGTCCCACCAGGAGCTGACCGAGGCACGCAGGTCACTGAACGCCACGTACTGCGACGCGAAGAGGTGCACGTACTCGCTGAGCCCGAGCCGGTCGAGAGTGGCGCGGGCGTCGTCGAGGAGGCGTCCGGGTGCGAGCCACACCCCGGAGGTGATGTTGCCGAAGCCGAGCCACGTCAGGCGCGTGCGGAGCTGGTACCGGTGAGCCCGCTCGGACTCCGGCACGGAGAAGACCGCCATCGCCCAGCCGTCGGACAGGTCCGCCGGCTCCAGACTGCCGAAGATGCGGCGGTCGCCCTCGTCGAAGACGGGGTGGACGGCCGGGCTCAGGCGGTAGCCGTTGGCGCCGCGCCGCTCGGGTTCCAGGATGCCGCGCTTCTTCAGCCGGGAGATCGCCGAACGTACCGCCGGGCCGTCCACATCCAGCTCGCCCATCAGGACGATCAGGTCGGCGATGGAGATCCATCCGCCGAGACGGCGCAGGAAGGCTCCGTAGACCGTGTTGATCAACGAGCTGGGCCTGATGGGGCTGTCCGACATGATCGCCTTCCGTCGTGTGCGGGGGCGATCCTACCGAGCGTCCGGAACGCCCGGGCCGATGGACAGGGGCTCGGGCGACCGGTCAACCAGCGGTCGCCTCCCGCCGGGGCAACGGCGTCCCGGCGTACGCACCGGACAGCAGATGGCCCGCCCCGGGCGCGACGGCCGGCAGGCCGAGGGTGCGCAGCATCTGGTGCGCGGTGCACACCGCCGCGGAGACGACGGGCTTGCCGAGAAGCTGTTCCGCCTCCTCGACGGCTCCGAGGGAGGGCATCTGGACGCAGGCGGACAGGACGACGGCGTCCGCGTCGGTGTACTGGAGCGCGCGGGCGATCCCGGGCAGCTCGGCCGGGTCGTGCGCGGCGACGTCGAGGTTGTCCGGGATCTCCAGCGCTGTGTAGTCGAGGACCTCGATACCCTCGTGCGTCAGGTACTCCACCACCGTCCGGGTCAGCGGCCGCATGTACGGGGCGACGAGCGCGATCTTCTCGGCGCCGAGGGTGTGCAGACCGTGCACGAGGGCGCCGGCGCTGGTGACGACCGGCGCCGGGGCGCCGTTCTCGGCCGTACGGGCGTGCAGGCGTTCCTCGGAGGTGCGGTGGTAGCCGAGTCCCATGCTCATGATGGCGACCAGACACGCGTAGCCGAGGACGTCCACGCGGGCGTCGGACAGTTCGACGGCGCAGCGGTCGGAGTCGGCGTCCATCGACTTGAGCTGCTCGGGCGTGACGTGGGTCATGCGCATGCGGCTGGAGTGGAAGGTGAAGCGTTCCGGGGCCACGCTCTCGCGGGCGCGCAGGATGGCGGGGATCTCGGTTTCCATCGTGACGTTGGAGCTGGGCACGATCTGGCCGATGCGGTAGGTGCGGTGGGCCATGGTCTCTCCGTGGAGCTGAGGCGGCGGTGAGGGTCAGCGGGCGTCGACGACGGGGTTGGTGAGGGTGCCGATGTGCTCGACGGTGGCTTCCACGGTGTCTCCCGGGACGAGGAACTCGGGGGGCACCATGCCGGCGCCCACCCCGGAGGGGGAGCCGGTGGCGATGACGTCGCCCGGTTCCAGGGTCACACCGGAGGAGATGTCCGCGATGAGGCGGGCCACGGGGAAGAGCATGTGGCGGGTGTTCGACTTCTGTTTGGTGACGCCGTTGACGCGCAGTTCGAGGTCCAGTGCCATGGGGTCGGCGATCTCGTCGGCGGTGACGACGACGGGGCCGAAGGGCGCGTAGGAGTCCTGGCCCTTGGAGAAGAACCACTGGCCGGAGCGCCGCTGGTCGCGGGCGCTGATGTCGTTGACGATGCTGTAGCCGAAGATGTGGTGGTAGGCGTCCTCCTCGCTGACACGGAAGGCGGTGCGGCCGATGACGACGGCGAGTTCGCACTCCCAGTCGAGCTGCTGGGTGAGGTCGCCGTTGTGCAGGATCGGCTGTCCGGGGCCGGTGACGGCGGTGGCCGGCTTGCTGAAGAGGACGGGGCGCGGGGGCAGTTCCTTGTCGGTGTCGAGGCTGCGGCTGGACTCCGCGACGTGTTCGACGTAGTTGAGGCCGACCCCGATGATCTTGCCGGGGCGCAGGGGAGTGCGCAGCTCGACCTGTTCGAGGGCGTGGACGGCTTCCGCCGGCCACCCGGACGGGTCGCCGGCTAGCAGACGCCGCGCGGTGTCGTGGACGTCGGCGTTCGCGCGGACGAACGTCAGCAGGTCCTCGGGCAGTGCGGTGCCGTGGTGGGCGGCCAGGGCGGCGACGTCGATGACACGGTCACCGCTCTGGGCACCGAGGCGGGCGGGGGCGTGGTCGACGGTGTAGGTCACGAGGCGCATGACGGCTCCTTGGCGAGTGGGGAAGGAAGGAACGGCGAGGGATCGGGGTGGCGGTGCGGATCGTGCCTCCGCCCCCCGGGGCCGAGGCGATGCGGGGCAGGTGCGGGTCGCCGCCGGTGCATCGCCGCCGCGCCGGCAACCGTTGTCAGGGCCGGCGGTTCCGGCCCGGCGGAGGCTCACACGGTGGGCTGGTGCCCGCCGTTGTCGGTGTACGCCTCTTCGCGGTGGAAGCCGAGGGAGCGCATCACCGGGAAGTCGTTGAACGAGAAGAGGCAGGCGTCCTCGCTCCGGTCGAGGTTCGCGTGTTCGTGCCAGGCCCAGGACGGGACGCAGAAGATGTCACCCTGCTGCCAGTCGTGGCGCCGGCCGGCGATGACCGAGTAGCCCCTGCCCTTGGCCGCGGTGTAGACGACCGACCCGGTGTGGCGGTGGGCCCGGGTGGCCTGCCCGGGGCGCAGGAGTTGCATGTGGGCGCCCATGGTGGGCATGACGGAGCCGCCGGTGACCGGGTTGGTGTACTCGGCGATGACGCCGTCGTACGGGGAGCCTTCGCTGGCCTTGGCCAGGTTGCGCAGTGACTCGTAGGTGGGCTCCCACGGGTAGGCGAGCAGGGGCGAGTAGGGGCGGGTCCACTTCTCGGCCCCGTGGGGCAGGAGGTTGGCGCCGTAGGTGAGGACGGAGGAGTTGATCACCTTTCCGGGCTGCTGGTACAGCTCGGGGTGGACCTCGTAGAAGCCGGCGTCGAGGGCGTTGACGAGGGGGATGTCCAGGCCGTCCTGCCAGATGACGGGGGCGTCGTCGGCGTCGTTGCCGTGCTCGTGCCAGGTGCCGTTGGGCGTGATGGCGAAGTCGCGGGGACCGACCTTCAGCTTCTGGCCGTCGACGATCGTCCAGGCACCGGTGCCCTCGTGGACGAAGCGCAGAGCGGCGGCCTGATGGCGGTGGGCGGTCATGGACTCCCCCGGCCCCATGATCTGCAGGCCGGTGTAGAGGAGGCCGACGGCGGCGCTCACGTCCTTGCGGCCGGGGTTGACGAGCATGACGACCCGGCGTCCGGCGTCGTCGGCCTCGACCAGGTCGAGCGCCTTGCGCACCAGGGGGCGCAGGGTGTCGTAGCGCCACAGGACCGGTACGGACTTCGGCTGCGGGTACCACGGCTCGATGTCGTTGGCGACCGTCCAGAGGGCGCCGGCCTCCAGTTCGGCGAGTTCGCCGTAGTAGGCGGTGAGCTCGGGGGTGTCGGACACACGGGCCCGGCCCAGCCTGTCGTCGTCGTGGTCGGCGGTCATGAGTCCTCCTTCGTGGCGCCGGCGGTGCCGGTGTCTTCGGTCGGGAGCGGCGGGGCGGCGGCCCGGTGGGCGGGGTCGGTCGTGAAGGTGACCGGGGTGCGTGGGGTGTTGTCGACGTGCAGGCGGAAGACGTCGAAGCGGTTGTAGTGGCCGACGATGTCGTGCATCTGCTTGGGCTGGATGCACTTGGACAGGTCGATGTCGCCGTAGACGATGCCCTCGTCGTCGACGAGCGGCTCGGTGACGGGGCGGCCGTCGGGTCCGAAGATCCCCGAGAGTGCGCTGCGGGGGCGGGCGAGCATGCGGCGCACGTCCTCGTCGTCGCCGGCCACGGTGTCCACGATCTCCGAGGAGATCGTGGAGCAGGCGACGACGGAGAAGAGCTTGCCCTCGAAGCTGTGGGCGGCCGTGCGGACGGCGATGGCGTCCGCCATGTCGTAGTCCTCCGGTGCGACCGGCAGCGCGATGTAACTGGCTGCGTGCACCAACTCGCCCTGGGCGAGCAGGGTGAAGCGGGCCAGGGTGTTGGTGTTCTCACCGCACGCCAGCGCGCCGAGCGGCCCGACGGGCGTTGGATGAACCTTGAGGGAGCTTCCGTCCCCGCCGGTCCAGGTGAGCTTCTCCGCCCAGGTGGGGACCAACTTACGGTGTACGCCGAGGAGTTCGCCGTCCGGCCCGATGGTGAGCAGGGTGTTGTAGAGGATGCCGAGGCTGTGGGGGCTCCGTTCGTTGACGCCGATGACCATGACGACCCCGTGCCGGCGGGCTGCCGCGCGCAGGGCGTCCACGTGCGGGCCGGGGATGTCGACGGACGCCCGCCACAGGCGCTCGAACCACGGGGAGCCCTGCACGGGGTTCATGGTCCAGTTCCAGTAGGGGTAACCGGGGACGAAGACCTCGGGGAAGACGACCAGTTCCGCGCCGTGGGAGGCGGCCTCCGCCAGGAGGGACACGGTCTTGTCGACCGTGGCCGCGGGATCCAGGAAGACCGGCGAGGACTGCACGGCTGCCGCCCTGAAGCGGGGCAGCCTCTCCGTCCGTTCCCCCACCTGTTCCCCCATCTGTCGCTCCCTCTGCTCCTCCATCTGCTCCTCCATCAGTTCCTCCGGCTGTTCCTCCATCAGTTCCTCCGGCTGTTCCACGTCAGACGGCTGTCGCCGCGAGCCGGGGAAGCCACCGCTGGTGCACGGGTGCGGGAGCGTCCCGGAGCAGCTGGAGGCGGGGCGGCACGCGGTCGGTGCGGGCGCCCGGCGGCCTGCCGCTGCCCGCCTTCCAGGACGCCGGCCAGGGCGCGGCCGGTCCGGTGTACTGCTGGGCGGCCGCGGCATGGAGCGTCCACAGCGGGTCGTGGAGCTGGGCACGGCCCACGGCGCACAGATCCGCCCGGCCCGCCAGGATCAGGGAGTTGACGTCGTCGTACGTGGAGATGGCACCGACGGTGATGACGGGCACGCCGACGGTGTTGCGGATCAGATCCGCGTACGGCGTCTGGTAGCTGCGGCCGAAGTGCGGCCGCTCATGGGCGACGACTTCTCCGGTGGACACGTCGATGGCGTCCGCTCCCGAGTCCGAGAGGGCGCGGCACAGGGCGACCACGTCGGCCTCGCCGATGCCGCCGTCGGCCCAGTCGGTGGCCGATATCCGGATGATCAGCGCCTTTTCGGCAGGCCATACGACGCGGACCGCGCGCAGTACTTCCAGGGGGAAACGCATCCGGTGCGCGAGGCTGCCACCGTAGGCATCAGTGCGCGTGTTGGTCAGCGGTGACAGGAAGCCCGACATCAAGTGCCCGTGTCCGTACTGGAGTTCCAGCACGTCGAAGCCCGCCCGGTCGGCGCGCCCGGCCGCGGTGACGAATTGCTGCACGATGGCGTCCATGTCCTCGCGGGTTGCCGCGCGGGGTGTCACGCTCCCGGCGTCCCAGGGGAGGGCGGACGCCGCGACCAGCCGCCACCCGGCGTCGCCGA
>NZ_JBFAET010000294.1:0-8061 GCF_040642095.1 Streptomyces sp. NPDC020362 | reverse complement strand
CGCCATCACCCACCCCTAGCGCTCCGGCCCGCTCCTTGGCCCCCCGCCCCTCGAGCCGCACCCCGAGCCGCCCCCCCCCCGGGGGGGGCGCACGGACCCGGTCAGGACTCCGGCGGTCTGATCCATCCCAGGGACCGTTCGACGGCCCGCTGCCAGTTGTCGTACTCCCACTCCCGCCGGGCGGGGTCCATGTCCGGAAGCCAGCGGCCGGCGGTGTGCCAGTTGCGGCGCAGGACTTCCAGGTCCGGCCAGTATCCGGCGGCCAGACCGGCGGCGTAGGCGGCGCCGAGGGAGACCGTTTCGGCGACCATGGGCCGCACCACGGGCACGTCGAGCACGTCGGCCACGAACTGCATCAGCAGGTTGTTCGCGGTCATGCCGCCGTCCACCTTCAGCTCCTTGAGCGCCACCGAGGAGTCGGCGTTCATCGCGTCGACGACCTCGCGCGTCTGCCAGCCGGTGGCCTCCAGGACGGCCCGGGCCAGGTGGCCGCTGGTGATGTAGGAGGTGAGGCCGACGATCACGCCGCGCGCGTCGCTGCGCCAGCGCGGCGCGAAGAGCCCCGAGAAGGCGGGAACGATGTAGCAACCGCCGTTGTCCTCGACCGTCCGCGCCAGGGTCTCGATCTCCGGGGCGCTGCTGATCAGTCCCAGGCGGTCACGGAACCACTGGACCAGCGAGCCGGTGACGGCTATCGACCCCTCCAGGGCATAGGCCGGAGGCTGGTCACCGATCTGGTAGGAGACGGTCGTGAGGAGTCCGTGCCGGGACCGCACGACGTCGGAGCCGGTGTTGAGCAGCAGAAAGCTGCCCGTCCCGTACGTGCACTTCGCCTCGCCCGGGGTGAAGCAGGTCTGGCCGAAGAGGGCGGCCTGCTGGTCGCCGAGGGCGGCCGTGATGCGGAGGCCGGGCACCGGCGTGCGGGCCTCGCCGTAGGTCTCGGCGGACGGCCTGATGTCGGGCAGCATCGGACGGGGCACGCCGAAGAACGTCAGCAGTTCCTCGTCCCAGGCGAGCGTGTGGATGTTCATGAGCATGGTGCGGCTGGCGTTGGTCGGGTCGGTGATGTGCAGGCCGCCGTCGGCGCCCCCGGTGAGGTTCCAGATCAGCCAGCTCTCGATCGTGCCGAACAGCACCTCGCCGTCCTGCGCGCGCTGCTCCAGTCCCTTGACGTTGTCGAACAGCCAGCGGATCCGCAGCGCCGAGAAGTACGTCGAGGGCGGCAGGCCGCACCGCTCCAGGAAGAAGTCCTCGCCGGGGCGGTGCCGGAGGTCCTCCACGAGCGGCGCCGTGCGGGTGTCCTGCCAGACGATCGCCCTGCCCAGGGGGGTGCCCGTGCGCCGGTCCCAGAGCACGGTCGTCTCCCGCTGGTTGGCCACCCCTGCGGCGGCGACCTGCTCCGCGGCGAGGTTCGCCCCGGACAGGGCCTCGGGTATCACGCGCCGCAGGTTCTGCCATATCTCGACGGCGTCGTGCTCGACCCAACCGGGTCTGGGAAAGTGCTGCTGGTGCTCTCGCTGGGCGACCGACACCAGGCGTCCGCCGTGATCGAACAGGATGCATCGGGTGGAGTTGGTGCCCTGATCGATGGACATGACGTACCGCTCAACCATGAACGGGTCCTCCTTCCGGCGGGTCGAGAGGCGGGAGGGCTCTACCAGCGCGCGGCGCCCAGGTCTCTGGAGATCGCCCGTGCGGCCTCACGGATCAGGGTGATCAGGCTCGGCCTGGGCCGGCCCTGGCTGTCACAGATCCTCTCGACCGGACCGGACAGCCCGATGGCGCCGACGACGAGGCCTCCGTGTCCGCGGATCGGCGCGGCCAGCCCGGCCTCGCCCATGCTCATTTCCTGGACCTCGGCGGCCCACCCGACCTCCCTGACCTCGGCGAGCGCCTGGGTGAGCCGCTCCGGGGAGACCAGGGTGTGCCGGGTGTACGTCTCCATCCCCGCCTCCAGAGCCGCGTCGAGGGGAGCGGTACCGTAGGCGAGCAGCACCTTCCCGAGCGAGGAGGCGTGCAGGGGCAGGAGCGCGCCCACGTCCAGGGTCTGGAGCGAGTCGTCGGGCCGGAAGACGTGGTGGACGACGAGGACCCTGCCTTCCAGGGGGGTGCCCAGGCGCACCGCTTCCCCGCTGCGGGCGGCCAGGGCGTCGGCCCAGTTGATCGAGCGCGACCGCAGCTCGTTGACGTCGAGGTAACTCGTACCGAGGTGCAACAGGGCAGCCCCGAGCTGGTACTTTCCGGTCGCCGCGTCCTGCTCGACGAAATCCACGTGCTGGAGTGTGCGCAGGATGCCGTGGGCCGTTCCCTTCGCGAGGCCGAGCGAGGCCGCCACCTCGCCGAGCCCGAGCCGGCGGGGCCCACCGGCGAGCAGACGCAGAATTGCCGCCGCCCGTTCGATCGACTGGACTGGGCCTGCCATGATGCGAGCCTATTACCGACATGGGCGTTTTGCTCCGCGTGCGGGCGACACTCGTGGCGGCGACAGGCAGCCGCGTTCGACAATGCCGACCCCTGTTCATTGACCGCCCCGGTACGGCTTCCTAACGTGCTTGACAGCCCGGCGAATGCGCTGAGGCCCCGGCGCCCGACCGGCAGCGCTCACCTCAGGAGTGAAGATGGCGGTACAGCTCAACACTCTGCTTCGGGAGACATACGAGGACATCTGTCCGATGCCGCCAGTCGCCGGCGCCGTCTCGGCCGCGCGCCGACACGCGCGGACGGTCCTCGCCGACTGGGACGTGTGCCCGGACCTCGTCGAGGACGCACTGCTGGTGGTGTCGGAACTGCTCACCAACGCGATCGTCCACGCCCTGCCCCCGGCCGTGCTGCGGCTGTCGTGGGTCCGGCGCGACGGGCTCGGCACGCTGCGCGTGGAGGTCTCCGACGCGGGACCCGCCCTGGCGGCGGCACACTCGGGGGCGGGGATCGACCCGGACGAGCACGGCCGGGGCGAGAGGATCGTCCAGACGGTGGCCGATTCGCACGGCATCCACATCCAGGGCGCCGCGGTCACCCGGTGGGCCGAACTCGTCGCCGCGTGACACACCACCTTCCCTCCGGGTCCGCCCTGCCACACCACGCTCTCTCCGGGCCCCACCTGCCACACCACGCCGCCTCCGCACCCGCGAGATCCGCCGCGCAGGATTCTCGCCGCCCGACCGGTCAGGCCTGCTCGGGCAGGGGCCCGCACAGGCGGCCACCCAGCCGTCGACAGCCCTCCGCGGCTGTACGGGCGGAGCCGGGACGCCTCGGACTCCCCGGGGCCGCGGTCCCCCAGCCGGCCTGCCCCCCACCGGACCGGCCCAGCTCGGCGGACCGCGCACGGGACATCACGGACGCGGCTTCGCGACCGCCGTCGGACGCCGGTTCCGGGACGACCGGTGCGCGTAGCGCCGACTCGGACGTGACCGGCTCGTCCGCGGTCTGCCTGCGGAGCAGGAGCAGGGCCGCGTCGTCGTGCAGCCGGCCGCCCACATGCGCCAGCAGCTCGTCATGGAGCCCGGTGAGCGTACGCGCCGGTTCGTCGGACACATGGTGCGCCACCCGTTCGGCCAGCGGGTAGAACTCGCGCTGGTGATCACGGGCCTCGATGACCCCGTCGGTGTAGAGAAGCAGCTGGTCGCCCGCCGCGAAGGGCACCCGCTGCAGACGCGGCTCCTCGGCCAGGAGGGCACGCAGCCCGAGGGGCGGAGCCGGATGGGTGGGTTCCACGGCCACGACGCGTCCGGAGCCGGAGATGAGCAGCGGAGGCGCGTGTCCGCAGTTGACCACCTCCAGCTCCCCGTCCTGGGCATATCCGGCGACCACGGCCGTGACGAAGTCGTCGGCCCCGAGGTTGCGCGCCAGGCTCCGCTCGATCCGGTCCACGACGGCGAGGAGGTCGGGTTCGTCGTAGGCCGCCTCACGGAAGACGCCGAGGACGAGTGCGGCGGTCCCCACGGCCGGCAGCCCCTTGCCGCGCACGTCGCCGACGATCAGCCTGATCCCGTGCGGGGTGGGCACCAGGGCGTAGAGATCCCCACCGATGCGGGCCTCCGCCGCCGCAGCGCTGTAGCGGACGGCCACCCGGAACGGGCCGACGGTCTCCGGGACGGGCTGGAGCAGGGCGTGCTGGGCGGCCTCCGCGACCGAGCGGACGGCCGCGAGCACCCGCTCGCGCCGGTCCCGCCGCGCGCTGGCCAGGCCGCTCGCCAGGGTGACGGCCATCAGGGCCGACAGGACGGCGGCCAGCTCGTGGCCCGGAACCCCGTGCCTGGTTCCCAGCACCGCACCGAGCCCGGTGGCGAGGAGGCCGACGCAGAGGACGCCCCTGGGCCCGTTGGTGGTGGCGGCCAGCGCCGGTCCGGCCGCCAGCAGCGGCAGCCAGATCGTCCCCGCGCCGCCGAGGACGTCCACAAGCACGATCCCCGCGACGATCAGCACCGGCAGTACGGGTACACCGGCCGCCAGCTGCGCGTTCGCACGGCCGGTGAATCGGTTCCGCTTCGGTCGCTCCGGCTGGGGGCCGCCACCATGGTCTCGGGCCTGACTCATCTTGGTCCGCAAATCCTCACCTGTCGGGACATAGCTCCCTGTATGTCCGCTTCATCCAGGAAAACGGCTGGGCGAGGCAGCCTCAAGGAGAGGGATTTCAGATAGTGAGCGAGAGGCTCCTGGTCACCCGGTCCGCGGCCGGGAGCAGTCGCTCCCGGATCTCCCGGAGCCGGTGGCGGCGCTCGGCCGGCATGGAGATGCCGAGGGAGCCGAGCGTGTCCCCGCGGTAGACGGGCACTGCGACGCACACCGTACCGAGGGCGTACTCCTCGAGATCGGTGATGGCGGGGGCCATGGGGTCGGTGTCCAGCTTCCTGAGCAGGTCCGGGAGGCTGGTGATGGTCCGCGGTGTCAGATCGGCCAGGTGGTGACGGGAGAGGTAGTCCCGGCGGGATTCCTCGTCCAGCTCGCGCAGCACGGACTTGCCGAGCGCGGTGGCGTGCCCGGCGTCCTCGAATCCCACCCACAGGTCGACCCGGGGTGCGCGGGGACCGTCGACGATCTCGGCGACCCTGATCTCGCCCTCCTCGTAGAACGTGAGGTAGGCCGCGAAACCGAACTCGTCCCGCAACGCGGCGAGCGCCGGACGGACCCGGCTGAGCAGGACTTGCGCAGTGCCCGTGCCGTGCAGCGTCTGCAACTTGTCGCCCAGGACGAAGCCGCCGTCGTCCAGCTTGCGCACATATCCGTCGTGGACCAGCGTCCGCAGCAGGTGATAGGCGGTGGCCAGGGGCAGCCCCGTCTCCCGTGCCAGCTGTTTGGCCGGCGCGCCGTTCACGTGTGCGCTCACCGCCTCCAGCAGGCGGAAGGCTCGCTGGACGGACGTGATGAGCGTGGGGCCGTCGTGAGCGCTCATACGCCCAGCGTGCCCCGGCCACCCGGCACAGGCAAGGCAAGGCTCAGCTCAGCGGGCGGTTTCGGGGGCGAGGCCGGCGGCTTTCTCCGCGCCCGCCGTGACAGACCCCGGGCCGACGCGACACCAGGGCGGCCCGCAGGACGGCGGCGGGGGCGTCAGCGGCCCGCGGTGTCCTCGGAGACCCTGCCCGGCGAAGCCGCATCGACGGCAGCGGCCTCCGCGACCTCAGCGCCGTCTGCCCGGCCGCACCATGAGCATAGGCGGGGGGCTGAGGGCGCCGTCCTCCTTCAGGCCTTCGCCTCGCCCTTGAGGATGTGCAGCGACGTGCCCAGTCCGCGCGCCGCCTCCGGCAGCTTCTTGGACCCGAAGAGCAGGATGATGACGATCGCCACGATCAGCAGGTGCCAGGGTTCCAGCCCGTTGCGGAGCATGCCCCCCCCCCCCTACCCCACGCCGGACAGCGGGATGCGCCCGGCGTCCGGCACCCCCGCCACGATTGCCACGTTGCGCAACTGTACAACTTCGGAGCGCGCACGTCCCCTACCGTGTGCAGGCCGCGGGCGCACGGCCGATCCCGGTGCGCCCACCCGGTGCGGGGGCCACGCGCACTCCTGCCTTCGATAAAGTGATCTTGTAGCGCCACCCTTGCGTCCGCCTTGTCGGTCACCGGGTGGCACGGCGCAGCTTGTCGTCGACAGTGAAGGAACGCACGTGGGACTGCTTCTGGCGGACCGCTACCACTTGGACGAGCCGCTGGGGCGCGGCGCCATGGGTGAGGTGTGGCGGGCCACGGACCGCACCCTCGACCGTGCGGTGGCGGTGAAGCTCCTGCGCACCGACGAGGCGGCGGACACCGAGCGCTTCCGGATGGAGGCCCAGACGGCGGGCCGTCTGCACCACCCGCACGTGGTGGGCGTCTACGACTTCGGCTCCCACCACGGCCGGCTCTACCTGGTCATGGAGCTGATCGACGGCTGGACCCTGGCCCAGGAGCGATCCCTGCGCGGCACCCTGCCCCCGCACGAGGCGGCGGCCGTCGCGGCGCAGATGGCGGCGGGGCTGGCCGCCGCACACGCCCAGGGCGTGGTCCACCGGGACATCAAACCGGCCAACGTGATGCTGACCGCCGACCGCACCGCGAAGATCACGGACTTCGGCATCGCCCGTTTCGCCGACGACGCCGCCGGTGCTCTCACGGCCACCGGGAAGGTCGTCGGCACCGCCGACTACCTGGCTCCCGAACGCGCGCTCGGGCGCCCCGCGCAGCCGGCCTCGGACGTCTACTCGCTCGGCTGCGTGCTGTACGAACTGCTCACCGGCCGACCGCCGTTCCGCGGTGCGACCACCTTGGCGGTGGTGCAGCAGCAGGTCGACGCCGCGCCCGTGCCGCCCTCCCACCTGCGTGCCGGGATACCGGACCCCCTGGCCGGCTACGTCCTCGACATGCTGGCCAAGGACCCCGCGCAACGCCCCACGGCGGAGCAGGCAGCGGCCCGGCTGGCCGGGACCCGCCCCGAGCAGGGACCGCAGGACGTCCCGCTCCCGTCGACTGCGCCGCCCGCGACGCCTGCGACGCGCTCCCACCGGGCGGTCGGCGGCACACGGGCCGCGCGGTCCCGCGGAAAGAGCCGCAGCCGGGCCACACAGGCCGTGCTGGGCGGGGCGGGCGTGCTGCTGTTCGCGGCGGCAGCGGCCGTCGGCGCGAACCTGAACTCCTCCGACGGCACACCGGCCTCGCCCGCTCCTTCCGGCTCGGCCCCCGCCGGCGGGGCTCCCCTGTCCGACGCGCCGTCGGCGGCCGCCCCCTCCGCACCGGCGGAACACCGCGAAGCCACCCAGGCGGACAAGCACTCCGAGGAACACCACCGGCAGGGCAGGCAGAGACGGCAGGGCAGACACGACGAGCACTGAGTCCCCTCGCCCTCGCCCCCACCGGATCGGCATGGGTGTTCATGTGCGTCCCGCACCCTCATCATGTGGCCACCGCAACACCTGACGAGCCGCCAGGAGGCCCAGTGGTACGCCCGCATGCCCGTGCACTGCTGTGCACGCTCGCTCTGCTGCTCTGCTCGACCCCGCCCGCCGCGGCCGCGGCACGGGAGCAGGAGGCGACCACCCCAGTCACACCGGTCGTCCTCGTTCACGGCTACAACGCGGACCCCGGTGTGTGGGGCTCGCTGCGGGCCGATCTGCTGGCGTCCGGATACCCCGAAGAAGACGTGTTCGCCTGGGGCTACGACACCAGCCAGTCCGTCAACGAGACCCTCTCCGGCCGCTTCGCCGCGTACGTCGCCCAGGTCCTGGCCCGCACCGGTGCCCGCAAGGTCGACATCGTGGCCCACTCCTTCGGCAGCCTCGTCACCCGGTGGTACATCAAGTACGGCGGCGGCACCGCCACCGTGGACCACTGGGTGTCGCTGGGCGGCCCCAACCACGGCACCGGCGTGGCCTGGGCCTGCGCCCTGTGGTCGCAGGCGTGCCGGGACATGACGCCCGGGTCGTACGTGCAAACCCGACTGGCTCAGGGCGACGAGACGCCCGGCGACGTGCGCTACGGCACCTGGTGGTCGAACTGCGACGAGGTCGTCGACCCGGATAGGCGCGGCAGTGGGACTCGGTGTCCTTCGCGGTGGAGGGGCGGCCCGTCGCCCCCGGACCACCGGAGGACG
>NZ_JBFAET010000293.1:0-8080 GCF_040642095.1 Streptomyces sp. NPDC020362 | reverse complement strand
GTCGCCCGCTCCGGCGCGCCAGGCCACGAGGGCGGCGCCGAGACCGAGGCGGTGCACGAGGTGCTGGGCGCCGCCGGCCCCGCCGACCTGACGCCCGCCCCGCTGATCGGCGACACGGGCGCCGCCGCGGCCGCCTTCCAGGCCGCCGCCCTCCTCGCGTACGCCGCGGACCGGCCCGACCGGGCGGCCGGCCGCATCGGCGTGATCACCTCCGTGGACCGCACCGGCAGCGTCGGCTGCGCCCTGCTCCGGCTGCGCTGACCACCGCCCCGCCCCGACTGCCCGCTCCCCGCATTCCGGAAAGGACCCAGACCGTGCTGGACAAGGAAGAACTGCGCGCCCTCGTGGCGCAGGTGCTCGACGTCGACGTCGCCGAGGTGACCGACGACGCCCGGTTCGTCGACGACCTGGAGGTCGACTCCCTGATGGCCCTGGAGGTCGTCGTGATCCTGGAGAAGAAGTACGGCATCAAGCTGCCGGAGTCCGACCTCAAGCAGATCGTCACCCTGCAGAGCGCCTACGACCTCCTGCTCGGCAAGCTCGACGCCGCGCGGGTGGCCTGATGACCGGCGCCAGTCCGCTCGCGGGGGCCGTCGAGGTGCTGCCCGGCGACGGCGAGTACGCCACCGCGGCCCGCTTCACGGTGGACGCCGCCGAGACCGTGCTGCCCGGCCACTACCCGGGGTTCCCGATCTTCCCGGGCGTCTGTCTCGTGGAGTGCACCCACCAGGGCGCCCTCGCCACCGTGCCCGACGGGGCCAAGGGCGCCTCGCTGGCCGCCGTGGAGTCGGCCCGGTTCACCGGCCCCGTCTTCCCCGGCGACCGGGTGGACATCGCCATGGCGTGGAAGCAGACCCCGGCCGGCGACTGGCAGTGCCGGGCCAGGCTCAGCACCGGGCGCGGACCCGCCGCGAGCGTCCGGCTGCGCTACGCCCGCCGGCCGGCCGGTGAGGCGGCGGCATGACCGGCCAGCGCGAGATCAGGGCCCGGCTGCCGCACCGCTTCCCGATGCTGCTGGTCGACCGGCTCGTCGACATCGTCCCCGGCGAGCGGCTGGTCGCCCTGAAGGCGGTCACCTGCAACGAGCCCTGGTACGAGAAGCACGGCCCGGAGAGCCCGGAGGAGGACTTCGCGTACCCGCCCGTACTCCTGGTGGAGTCCTGGTGCCAGGCCGCCGGCGTCCTCGCCACCTGGGACGACCCCAACCCGGACGTCCTGCAGGGCCAGGTGATGCTGTTCGGCGGGATGACCGGTGTCACCTTCCACCGCCCGGTGCTGCCCGGCGAGGTCCTGGAGCACCGCGTCCGGCTCGACCGCAGGGTCGACGACACCGTGCTCTTCGAGGGCGAGTGCCGCTCCGCGGGCGAGCCGGTGATGACCGTCGAACGCATCGTCATGGCCTTCCGCCCCGCCTCCGTCCTGCGCCCCGACGGCGACTGACACACCCTCACGAAAGAGACAGCCATGACCGACAGCACCAACCGGGTGGCGCTCGTCACCGGCGGGTCGCGCGGCATCGGGCGGGCCACCGTCCGCGCGCTGGCCCGCGACGGCTTCGACGTCGCCTTCTGCTACCGCTCGGACGAGACCGCGGCCCGCACCCTGGAGAAGGAGGGCGAGGAGTTCGGCGTCCGGATCGCCGGTACCCGCGTGGACGTCGCCGACGCCACCGCGGTACGTGCCTGGGTCGAGGCGACCGAGGCGGACCTGGGCGCCCTGGACGCCGTCGTCACCGCCGCCGGCATCACCCGCGACAACCCGCTCGTCCTCATGACGGACGAGGAGTGGCGGCAGGTGATGGACACCAACCTGGACGGCGTCTACCACGTGTGCCGCGCCGCGGTCTTCGGCATGATGAAGCGCCGCAGCGGGACCGTCGTCAACATCTCCTCGGTCGCCGGTGTCCACGGCCACGCCACCCAGACCAACTACTCCGCGTCCAAGGCCGGGATCATCGGCTTCTCCCGGGCCCTGGCCAAGGAGACCGGACGCTCCGGCATCCGGGTCAACGCCGTCGCCCCCGGCTTCATCGACACCGACATGGTCGCGGAGATGAACGACAAGGCCCGCAAGGACGCCCTCGCCGCCATCCCGCTGCGCCGCATGGGCACCGCCGAGGAGGTCGCCGACCTGGTCGCCTACCTGGTCTCGGACCGTGCCGCGTACATCACCGGCGCCGTGCTCCAGATCGACGGCGGCATCACCCTCTGAGGCCTTCGGCCGGCACGACCCCGACCACGAACCACCCTTGAGCTCACGACAGTTGGAGGCGGTGATGGCACGACGCGGACCGCGCTGGTACTTCTCCTTCCGCAGCCCCTACTCCTGGATGGCCTACCGGGACCTTGTGGACCACCACCCGGACGTCGCCGACCGGATCGAGTGGCTGCCGTTCTGGGAGCCCGACCAGCCGGCCCTGGACGAACTGGAGCGCGACAACGTCACGCTGCCGTACGTCCCCATGTCCAAGGAGAAGCACCTCTACATCCTCCAGGACGTACGCCGCCTCGCCCGGGCGCGCGGCCTGGAGATGGTCTGGCCGGTGGACCCCGCGCCGCGTTGGGAAGTCTCGCACCTCGCCTACCTCGCCGCCGAACGCCTCGGCGCCGGGCGCGCGTTCATCGCCGAGACCTACCGGGCGCGCTGGGAGCGCGGCGAGGACATCTCCGACCCCGGCACCATGGCACGGATCGGCCGGGACATCGGCGTCGACGCCTTCGTCCTGGAGCACGCGCACGACGACCCGAACATTCGGGAGACGGGCCTTCGGGCGTTGAACTCGCTGCACCGTGACGGTGTGTTCGGCGTGCCCTTCTTCATCGTCGGATTCGACAAGTACTGGGGAGTCGACCGGCTGCCCGGATTCGTCGAATCGGTCCGAGCGAAAGCCGCGGCCTGACCGACACGGAAGCACCACAGGAAAAGCAGGAGAAGTCGCAGAGAAAGGCGAACAGGACCATGGCCACCAATCCTTTCGAGGACGACGGCGCGACCTACTACGTACTCATCAACGACGAGGGCCAGTACTCCCTGTGGCCCTCGTTCGCCGAGGTTCCCGCGGGCTGGACCGTACGGCACGGCGCGGCGGGCCGGCAGGAGTGCCTCGACCACATCAACGAGCACTGGACGGACATGCGGCCGGCCAGTCTGGCCCGCTCCACGGGCGGCTGACCAACAGCGCACACGGCGGGCCCCGAACGGGCGTTGGCAGTTGGCTGCCAACGCCCGTTCCGCATGTCCCGGGCCTTTTGGCAGCTTGATGCAGTGGGCATTGTCGGCGAATTCCGGTGGGTGCGAGAGTTCAATGCGTTCCCGGCATCCGCGGGCCGACCCCGCTCACTGCTCGAGGTTTTTCGCTGAAGTTGCCTGTTAGGGGTGGATGAGAATCATGCTTGGAGACGGTATTCCGCTGACCGCGGCCCAGGCCGGAATCTGGTTCGCCCAGCAGCTGGATCCGAAGAACCCGATCTACAACGCGGCCGAATACCTGGAGATTCGCGGGACCATCGACACGGGCGTTTTCGAGCAGGCGCTGCGCCGCCTCGTCGAGGAGGCCGAGGCGCTCAGGATGCATGTCGTCGAGGACGGCGAGGGCCTGTGGCAGATCGCCGACCCGGACCCGCACTGGACGCTGGAACAGCTGGACCTGCGGCACGAGGACGACCCTCGGACGGCGGCCGAGCAGTGGATGCGCCAGGCCCTCTCGGAGCCCGTCGACCCGCGCTACGACCTGCTGTTCCGCTTCGCCCTGCTGCGCGTGGCCACCGACCGCTACCTCTGGTTCTACCGCTACCACCACGTGACCGTGGACGGCTTCGCCGTCGCCCTGCTCGCCCGCCGGGCCGCCGACCTGTACACCGCGCTCGCCGCCGGTCAGGAGCCGACGCCCAGCGGATTCGGCGCCGTCGCCGACCTGGTGGCGGCCGACACCGACTACCGCGCCGGCGAACGCTTCGCCGCCGACCGCGCGTTCTGGCAGGAGCGGCTGGCCGGCTGCCCCGAGCCGGTCGGCCTGTCCGACCGCACGCCGGTCATGGCGCACGGCCTCGTCCGCCGGACCTCCTTCCTCCCCACGGACGGCCTGGAGAGGCTGCGGGACACCGCCCGTGAGGCCGGCGTCACCTGGCCGGCGATGATGATGACCGCCGCGGCCCTGTATCTGCAGCGCTCCACCGGTGCCGACGAGGTGGTCCTCGGCGTCCCCGTCTCCTGCCGCCTCGGCCGCGCCGCCCGCTCCGTGCCCGGCATGGTCTCCAACGTGGTGCCGCTGCGGGTGCCCGTCACCCAGGACCTGACCCTGGACACACTCCTCCACCAGGTCTCGGCGGAGCTGCGCGCGGTGATGAAGCACCAGCACTACCGGTACGAGGACCTGGTCCGCGACCGCAACCTGCTGGGCGGCGGGGGACGGCTCGTCGGCCCCGAGATCAACATCATGATGTTCGACTACGGGCTCACCTTCGGCGCGTTCCCGGCCGTCGTCCACAACCTCTCCATCGGCCCCTCCGACGACCTCTCGGTGATCGTCTACGAGCGATCCGACGGACGCGGCCTCCAGGTCGACTTCGACGCCAACCCCGCCCTCTACGCCGGTGAGGAGATCGCCGCCCACCAGCACCGATTCATCGGCTTCCTGCAACGGCTGGCCGACGCCGGCCCCGCGACCCCCGTCGGGCACATCGAGCTGCTGGACACCGCCGACCGCGACCTGGTGCTACGGGCGCACAACGACACCGCGCACCCCGTGCCGGACACCACCCTGGCCGAGCTGCTCGAACAGCAGGCCAGGCGCACGCCCGAGGCCGGCGCCCTGCGCTTCGAGGACAGCTCTCTGACCTACCGGGAACTGCACGCCCGAGCCGACCGGCTCGCCCACCTGCTGCGCGCCGGGGGCGTCGGGCCGGAGAGCCTCGTGGCCCTGGCCGTGCCCCGCTCCGTGGAACTGGTGACCGCCCTGCTCGCGGTGGTCAAGGCGGGCGCCGCCTACCTCCCCGTGGACCCCGACTACCCGGCCGAGCGCATCCGGTTCATGCTCTCCGACGCGCGGCCCGCGCTGCTGCTGACCACCGCGTCGACGGCGACGGGCCTGCCGGACGAGCTGCCAGTGCCCCTGCTCGTCCTGGACACGCACGACACCGCGGACCGGCTGGCCGCCCAGCCCGGCACCCCGCCCGGCGGCCCGGCACCGGCCGGCGACCACCCGGCGTACGTCATCTACACCTCCGGCTCCACCGGCCGTCCCAAGGGCGCCGTCGTCTCCCACCGGGCCATCGCCAACCGGCTGCTGTGGATGCAGCACCGGTACGGCCTCGGCACCGACGACCGCGTCCTGCAGAAGACGCCCTCCGGATTCGATGTCTCCGTCTGGGAGTTCTTCTGGCCCCTGATCACCGGCGCCACGCTCGTCGTCGCCCGCCCCGAGGGTCACAAGGACCCCCACTACCTGGCCGGGCTGATCCGTGCCGAGCGGATCACGACCACGCACTTCGTCCCCTCCATGCTCGACGTCTTCCTCCAGGAACCGGCCGCCGCCGGCTGCACCGGACTGCGCCGGGTGATCTGCAGCGGCGAGGCGCTCCCCGAGGAGCTCCAGAACCGCTTCTTCCAGGTGCTGCCGCGCGTCGGGCTGTACAACCTCTACGGACCGACCGAGGCGGCCGTCGACGTCACCTGCTGGGAGTGCGCCCCCCAAAGCGGCGCCGTGCCCATCGGCCGGCCCGTGTGGAACACCCGCACCTACGTCCTCGACGCGGCGCTGCGCCCGGCCGCGCCCGGCTCCCCGGGAGAGCTCTACCTCGCCGGTGTGCAGCTGGCCCGCGGCTACCTCGGCCGGCCCGGACTGAGCGCCGAGCGGTTCGTCGCCGACCCGTACGGCCCGCCCGGATCGCGGATGTACCGCACCGGCGACCTCGCCCGCTGGACCGCCGACGGTGCGCTCGTCTACCTCGGCCGCACCGACGACCAGGTCAAGATCCGCGGCCTGCGCATCGAACTCGGCGAGATCGAGGCCGTCCTCGCCCGGCACCCGGGCGTCCGCCACGCCGCCGTCGTCACCCGCGAGGACCAGCCGGGCGAGAAGCGGATCGTCGCCTACGTCGTACCTGCCGACGGCAGTGGCCCGGGCGCCGACGAGCTGCGCGGCGAACTGGCCGGCCGACTGCCTGACCACATGGTCCCCACGGCCTTCGTCAGCCTGCCGGAACTGCCCGTGACCCCCAACGGCAAGCTCGACCGGCGCGCGCTGCCCGCCCCCGAACGCAGCGCGCCCGGCACCGGACGCGCCCCCGGCAGCCCGCGCGAGGAGATGGTCTGCCAGCTCTTCGCCGACGTGCTGGGAGTGCCCCGGACCGGCATGGACGACAACTTCTTCGCCCTGGGCGGCCACTCCCTGCTCGCGACCCGCCTGGTAGCCCGGGTCCGTGCCACCTTCGGTGCCGAACTGACCATCCGCAGTATCTTCGAGGCCCCCACCCCGGCCCTCCTCGCGGCCAGGATCGCCGGCGGCGACCGGCAGGAGGACCCGCTCGACGTGGTGCTGCCGCTGCGCCCCCACGGCAACCGCCCCGCCGTCTTCTGCGTGCACCCGGCCGGCGGGCTCGGCTGGTGCTACGCCGGACTGATCCGCCACCTCGACCAGGACGTGCCCGTGTACGCGCTGCAGGCCCGCGGCCTGGACGGCACCGGCCCCCTGCCCGGCTCCTTCCACGAGATGGCGGCCGACTACGTCGAGCAGATCCGCCGGATCCAGCCGCACGGCCCCTACCACCTGCTCGGCTACTCCTCCGGCGGCATCGCCGCCCACGTCATCGCCTGCGCCCTGCAGGCAGCCGGCGAGGAGGTCGGGCTGCTCGCGATCCTCGACACCTACCCCGGGCAGACCCTGGCCGAGCTGGGCGAGCAGGAGATCCTCGCCGACCTGCTGCGCTGGGTCGGATACGACCGCCGCTACCTCGGCAGGAAGCCCCTCAGGCACGACAAGGTCGTCCAGATCCTGCGCAAGCTCGGCAGCTCCCTCGCCAGCCTGGAACCGCACCACATCGAGGCCATCGGCCGGGTGTACGCCAACGGGCGGGACATGGTCCACGAGTTCGTGCCCGACCGGTTCGACGGAGACGTCACCGTCCTGGTCGCCACCCTCGACAAGGTCGACATCTCACCCACCCCGGAGACCTGGCGCCCCTACGTCGGCGGCGAGATCACCGCCCACCACCTGGAGCGCAGCCACAACGACCTCATGAAGCCCGCGGCCCTCGCCGAGATCGGCCGGATCCTCGCGGCCGAGCTGAAGCGCATCGACGCCGCGGTCCCCGAGCCGTCCACAACCGGCGTCTGACGCAACCGACAGCGCAACCGACAGCCATTCAAGGGTGGTTAACACGATGAACGACACCGTGCGCGCCGTGCCGGACGCCGACCCCACGGAGCTGATCGAGGCCCAGGCCGCCCGCACCCCGCACGCCACCGCCGTGCTCTTCGAGGGGCAGCACCTCACCTACGCCGGGCTCAACGCCCGCGCCAACCGGCTCGCCCGGGCGCTCGTGGCCCGCGGCGCCGGCCCCGAAGCCCTGGTGGCCGTCAGCCTGCCCCGCTCCCTCGACCTGCCCGTCGCGCTGCTGGCCGTGCTCAAGACCGGTGCCGGATACGTGCCGCTCGACCCCGACTACCCGGCCGAACGCGTCCGCTACATCCTCGACGACGCCCGCCCCGCCCTGCTCCTCGACGCCGACCGGCTCGCCGAGGCGGAGGCCGAGGGTGCCCGGCTCTCCGGCACGGACCTCACCGACGCCGAACGCCTCGCCCCGCTGCGACCCGCCCACCCCGCGTACGCGATCTACACCTCCGGCTCCACCGGCCGGCCCAAGGGCGTGCTCATCACCCGCCGCAACATGCTCAACTTCCTGTCGTACATGGCGGACCGCTTCCCCATGACCGCCCGGGACCGGCTGCTCGCGGTGACCACTGTCGCCTTCGACATCGCCGTCGTCGAGCTGTACCTGCCGCTCATGACCGGAGCCGGGGTGGTCATCGCCCCGCGGGACACCGTCATCGACCCCGCCCGGCTCGGCGCGCTCGCCACGGC
>NZ_JBFAET010000292.1:0-8213 GCF_040642095.1 Streptomyces sp. NPDC020362 | reverse complement strand
GGGCGCCGCCGCCCCCACGGTCGAAGCGGCGGTGGCCCGGTACGACGCCGTGCGCCGCCCGCGCGCCCTGTCGGTCGCGGGGGCGGCCCGGCAGGCGGGCCGGATGGGCCAGCAGCTGTCCCATCCCGTGGCCGTCGCCGTGCGCAACGCGGCCCTGCGCCTCGCCCCGTCCCGGGCGACGGTGCGGGCCGTCCTGCGGCACGCCGACTGGACGGCGCCGAAGCTCGGTTGAGGAGCACGGACGGCAACGGCGGCCGACGGCGACAGCACCCGACGGCGACGGCGCGCCGCCCACACCAGCGGCCGAGTACAGGCTCCGGGGTCTCCCTACGTCCGCGGCCCTTCCCGCACCCCGAACACGGCGGGGCCCACCGTGAGGATCCCGTCGGTCAGCGGACGGCAGCGGACTCCCCCGCCGCCGCGCAGCGCCCGCTGTGCTCCGGGCCCCACCGTGACGTCCATCCACGCGCACGGCCTGGCCGCACTCCGGATCTCCAGGTCCACGGGCCCGGTGCCGCAGTCGAGGAAAACCGTCGACCCGATGTACGCGTCGATGTCCACGCCCCGCAGCAGGACGTTGCGCCGCGTGCACAGCAGGTCCGTCTCCTCGGGGCCCGGCCGGGGCAGCCGCTCCGCGGCCATGAGGGTGACCGACGCGTTGCGGTGCGCGGGGTGGTTGAAGTACCGGTCCCCGACGATGCCGAGTCCTGCCCGGAGCTCGGCCGTCGTCACCAGGTCGGTGCGCGGCAGCTCGGGCACGCCGGCGCCGGGACGGCCCGCGAGGCGGTGCACCGGCGAGACGAGCAGCTGAAGGATTTCCACAGAGGGCACGGACCGAGCCTAGCCAGCGCCGTGGACCGCATCACCGGCCACGGCACCGGACCTGAGCAGGAGGCGGCCGCTCGCCCCTGCCAGCAGCAGCCCGGCCACCATGGCGGCCAGGCCCAGCCCCGGTCCGGAGGACCAGTCGACATGGGAGGCGCGCGCGGCCAGGACGGCCGACATGGCGAGAGCCGTGCCGGGCAGGGACAGCAGGGCGGCCCTGGTGCGGTCGAGGTCGTCCTCGGCGAGGGAGCCCAGCACACCCACCCCGAGGGCGAGGGCCCAGACACCGAGCGCCTGGGCGTCCGCCCGGTTGGTGTGCCAGGGCACGAAGTCCGCCCAGAAGCCGGGGCGGAGCAGCAGTCCGGTGCCGATGCCCAGCCAGGACGAGCCGAGCACGGCGAGCGGCGGCTTGGACCAGCCGGGCAGCGGAGCGGTGCGCGCGGGGGCGGGCCCGGACCGGCGCACGAGCTGCCCGGCGAGGCAGATCGCCACTCCCACACACAGCAGCCCCAGCACGAACAGCCAGCCCAGGCTGAAGAAGACCGAGACGATCGGGCCGCCGTGGGCGATGTAGAGCCGGCCGGCGTTGAGCAGGGTGACCGCGAACAGGCCGGCCAGGACCACGGCGAGCGGGAGGACGAGGGTGCGGGCCTGCTCCCAGGTGCGGGCGCGGGCGAGGCTGAACAGGGCCGGGGCCGTGCCCAGCATGCCGGCTCCGATCAGACCGGGGCTCAGCGGGTCCGGCGAGGGCCAGGCGCCGAGGACGTGCCCGGTCAGCGCGACGGCGGTGAGCATGCCGCCGACGAGAAGGTTGATCACCGCGACCGCGGTGGCCAGCACGGAGACACCGGCCGACAGCGGCCTGCCCGGTGCGGGTTCGCGTTCCGGCGCGGCGGTGCGGGGTGGGTCGGAGGACTCTGCCATGGGAGGGTTCCGTTTCCGAGGGGTCGAACGGGCGGGCCGCGGACGGCAATCGGCGTACGGCTAGGGCACCGGGGTCGCCCGCCGCGCGGCGGGCAGGGGGCCGGGGGCGGAGCGTCGGCGGACTTCACGGGCGTGGATCAGGCGCAGGCTCACGACCAGGGTGGCGCCGAAGGCCGTGAGTCCGCAGCCGATGGAGACACCGGCCGTCAGCGCGGTGAACCGGCCGAGGGCCTGGGTGTGCCGGAAGAGGGCGACCGCCCCGGCCGAGACCACGGGCGCCAGGCACAGCCCGGTCAGCTGGATCCGCCACTCCTCGCGGGCCCAGGGCCGCTCGCCTCGGGCCGCCCGCCGCGCACCGAGGGCCATCACCGTGTACGCCAGGACGTAGGGCACCAGGTAAGCGGCCAGCAGACGGCGCCCGCCGGCGCCGTACGCGGACAGCGCGTGGACGATCCAGGCGAGGGCGGCGGCCCCCGCCAGGTGCGCGGCGGCGGACACGGGCAGCGGCGCCCAGGACCCGCCGAGGCCGTCGACGGTGTCCCGGCGGTCCTTGGCGCGGGAGGCGAGCAGCGCACCGAACACCACGAGGGAGCCGAGGTGCATGATGGCCACTCGGTTGATCTCCGTCATCGGCAGGCCGGGCAGCACCGCCGGCAGGGCGCCCCACTCCAGGCGCAGCAGGGGCGCGGTGAGCAGGAAGCCGTAGCACAGGAGCATCCAGCGCTGGTGCAGATCGGGGAGGCCGCCGACGGCCGCGAGGATGCCGAAGGTGACGCTCAGGACCGTGCCGACGAGGATCGTGGCGAGGACGATCCAGAAGGCCGCGCCGCTGAAGGCGTCCCGGGGCGCGGTGCGGGCGAGGTAGAGACCGGCACCCGCCATCGAGGCGTAGACGGTGACCGCGAACAGGACGCCGAGCGCGCGGTGCAGGCGTACGCGCCGACGGGTGGCGGTCAGCAGCTGCGCGGGGCCGAGCAACATGAGCAGTCCGCCCAGGACGGAGTGCACGATCATCGGGACCAGGCTGTGCCGGTACGGGGCGATCCGGGTCGCGAGGGCGTCGGCGACGTAGCGGGGCGAGACCGTGTGCCCGAGGAGCCACTCCCCGAACGCCGGGGCACCCGGGCGGGCGTAGGGCCACAGCTCGGTCATCGCGATGGGCGCGTACCCGACGCACACGGCCGTCACGGTCACCGTGGCGACACGGCGCCAGGTGCTGCTCGTCCAAGGACGCACGGCGACTCCCTGCTCTTTGCTGCTCCCGGGCGGTCCCGGTCCGGTCCGCAATAGTCTCTTCTGGACTATTGCGGGGTTACCGACGGTAGAGCGGCTCGTCGCAGAGGTCAACGGTCGCGGGACACGTACGTGGGGCGGGCGGGGTCAGCGGTCCTGGGCGCGTTCGCCCCGGTGCCGGACCCAGCCCCAGAACTCGGCCATCATCCGCTCGTAGCGGATGCCGAACTCCAGCGCCTCCCGCTGGCCGGGAGTCAGCAACTCGCCGACGCTGTCCGCCAGTTCCTCGTACTCGGCCAAGGTGCGTTCGTGGGCACCGAGTTGCGTGGGGGCGAGCAGTTCCGGACGCGCCCCGAACCACAGCTTCAGGATTCCGCGCTCCCGGGCCTCGACCGGGACGAACTCGGGGTCGGCGAGCCACTGCCGAAGGGCTCGCCGGCCCCGGTCGGTCAGCTCCAGAACCCGGCGGTTGCGTCCGCTCTCCCGGCGCACCTCGGCCAGCAGCCCGGCCGCGAGCAGCCGCTCGCACTGTGCGTAGACCTGCGCGTGCGGCACCGACCAGAACGGTGTGACGGTACGGCCGGCCTCCACCTTCACGTCGTACGCGCTCGCCTCGCCGAGCTTGTCGATGACGCCGAGCACGAGGTATGAGGAGGTGGTCAGCCGGGGTTCCGCCATGAGGCCGACCGTACCCTGCGCCACGCGCGGAAAGGGCCCGGGGTGGTCCAGGCGGAGTGTCCGAAGACGTTGTCGTCGGCGATGGCGACAGCGAGGTCGGTGACCTTCAGGCCGTACTGGATCGGCGTCATGGCGTCGGGGCAGTTCACCTCGACCGCGGGGAAGTTCACGAAGAAGTGCGGGCCCGAGTCCCGCCGGGGAGAAGCCGGCAGGGACATCGCGGGAGGAGCGGACAGGGCCATCGCGGACGAAGCGGGCGGGGTGACACGGGCGAAGCCGGCAGGGCGATCGCTGGAGGGGATCGGCGGCGGTGCACGCCGGTGGCAGAATTCCACCCATCCGATGATCACCCCGGAGGACGCACGTGACCATGGACCTGGCCGAGTTCGCCGAGCCGGATGCCGCACGCCCGCCCGCCCCCGTCCCCGTCGACTGGGCATCCGTGGAGGAGTGGCTGGGGACGCGGCTGCCCGCCGACTACAAACGGCTGGCCGACCAGTACGGGCCGGTGGACTTCGGGGAGTTCCTCTGGATCCATGTCCCGTGCGTGCAGCCGGGGAGGTTCGACTACGGCCAGTGGCTTGGGGCCACGCACCGCGAGGCCCGGATCGAGGCGCGCGGCCTGCCGGAGGGCGAGCGGCCGCTGCTGCACCCGGAGCCGGGCGGGCTGCTGGCCTGGGGCTGCAGCCGGGGCAGTGACACGCTGTTCTGGGACACGTCGGTGTCCGACGACCCCGACGCATGGACGGTGGTCGTCGTCCACGAGGGGCCCGTACCCGGCAGCGGCCTGCTCCCCTGGCACCGCTACGACCTCACGCTCACCGGCTATCTGCGCCACACCGTCCGGGACACCTGGGAACTCCCTTCCCCGCCGGGCCCGTTGATGGGTCCGCTGCCCGGCACCGTGGCGCGCACCGCCTTCCTCGACACCGCCGGACCGTGGACCCCGCCCGCCCCCACCGTCCCCCGGCTGACCGAGGCGGAGCGCCGGGTCGCGCTGGAGACCGGCACGGGACTGGACGCGCTGCGCCTGCTGACCGTGCCCCCTGCCGCACCGCGCCTCGGCGACGGCACCTGGCAGTGGCTGTTCGACCAGATCGGAACAGCGCTGCCCACGGAGTACGTACAGCTGATGGAGACGTACGGAAGTGGCTGCTGGAGCGGCTGGCTGCGCTTCCCGGAGCCGCTGCGGACGACGGCACCGCGCCTGACCGCCTTCGTGGACGAGACGCTGGAGGCCTACGAGTCGCTGAGGTCCGGCCACCCGCAGTGGTATCCCCTCGCCACCTTTCCGGCACCCGGCGGCTTCCTGCCCTTCGCCGACTCCATCGACGGCGACTACCTGGGCTGGCTCACCGAGGGCGACCGGCCCGACGACTGGCCGCTCGTGTTCTGGCCCCGGCACGCTGACCAGGGGCCGCCGCTGGAGCAGGGGCTGGTCGACACGCTGCTGGCCTGGCAGCGCGGCCGGCTGAGCACCGCCGGGCTGTGTGTCCTGGACCAGGACGACGACCCGGTCGAGTTCGCGGACTTCGAGGCCTTCGGCGAGGAGGAGGGCAACTGAGCCCCGGCCGCCCGGGGATCGCCGGCACTCGGCATGATGATCACCATGACTCCGATAACCGGCCTGGACCTGACCGGCTTCAGCGAGCGTGAACCCGGCGTGTGGACGGATGCGGCAGGGCTCGTGCTGTCGGTCCACTTCTTTCCCCTCGTCCCCGATCTGCCTGCCCCACTGCACGAGCTCGAGCGTTTGAGGACCGGGCTCGCGGCCGGCGTGGGCCGGCACGGGGGCGGGCTCATCGAGGCGGTTCCCGGCGAGGTGCACGGTGTCCCGGCGGTCCGTCAGCTGATCAAGGTGCCCCTGCCCGGCGCGGCGCACGGGCAGGCGTTCCTCGGTTCGTGGACCGTCCCCAGGGCAGAGTGCAGCACGGTCCTGAAGGTGCAGGCAGCGGAAGGCCCGATGACCGGTCTGCGTGAGGCCCTGGTGGCGGACCGGGTGGGTTTCGAAGCCTACTTCCGGCCCCACCCGTACGCGGACGGCGGCCAGTTCGGCGGGCTGCCGTGCCACGTGGCCGACGACGAGCAGTGGGACGTGGAGTTCCCCGACCACCCGCTCACCCTGGTGCGGGCGGCACTGAACCGCATCACACCGACGGTCACCCTCGACGAGCGCTTCCGCCAACTGCCCCCGTTCGCGGGCCCCGCAGAGCCGCAGCAGCAACCCGCTGCGCCGCCCGCCCCCACCCCCGCCCCGCCCAAGCGCGGTTGGTTCCGCCGCACCGGCGGACGGTGACGCACCGGGAACGACGACTCCCCCGGGGGACGCTCCGCCAAGGGCGCTCCCGGGGGACGACGGCCAAGGGCGCTTCCGGGGGTGACGGCCGGGAGTGCGGACTGACGGCGGAGCCGCGAGGCTGCGGCGCCCGTGGGCACCCCGTGAACCCGACAGCCGTCTCGACCGGGCCGCGCAGCCCGCGCGCCCTCTCGTCAGGGGTGAGTTACACGTGTAACATTCGCCGGCACGAGACCCTGGCAGCCGCTCAGGCTGATGACGGAAGGCCCCGCACATGACCTCGACCGCGCCCGCCCCGATCGACACGGGCTGGCCCCCACCCCCTTTCCTGGCCCCCGCCGCACCCCTCGTGGGCACCGACGGAGTACGGCGCTTCCACGGGCTGAGCTACTCCCGGACGCCGGGCTATCGCCCCTGCCTGCTCGACGTCCACGTGCCGGCCGCGCAGGAAGCCGTACCGGCGGTCGTCTGGATCCACGGCGGCGGCTGGCTGGAGGGCGACCGCCGCTACCCGCCGCCGACCGTGCCCGTCGAGCTGCTGCACGGCGCCGTCCTCGGCGCGGGCCTGGCACTGGTGAGCGTCGACTACCGGCACAGCCTCGAAGCGCCCTTCCCCGCCCAGCTCCACGACGTCAAGGCGGCCATCCGGTACGTACGCCGGCACGCGGGTGACTTCGGCATCGACCCGGGGCGGATCGGAGCCTGGGGCGAGTCGGCCGGCGGCCATCTGGCCGCGCTCGCCGGGCTCGTCCGCGCGGACGCCCATGGCCCCGCCCTCGAAGGACGGGAAGGCGTACAGGACGAGGACAGCAGCGTGCGGGCGGTGGTCGACTGGTACGGCGTCTCGGAGATCGAGCCGCTGCTCGGACAGTCCCCCCTGCCGTCCCTTCCGGGCGAGCCGCCGTACCCGAACCCCATCACCGCGCTGCTCGGCGGCGCGGAGACGGGGCTGCGGGAGCGGGCCCGCGCCGCGAGTCCGGTGACGTACGCGGGAGCCGCGACTCCGCCCCCGTTCCTGCTCGTTCACGGCCGCGAGGACCGGGTCGTGCCGTTCGTCCAGAGCGAGTCCCTGGAGCAGGCACTCACCCGGGCCGGCGGAGCCGTGACGCTGCGCGCCGTCGACGGGGCCGATCACATCTTCCTGGGGTCGGCGGAGGTACCCGCGGTCGTCGCGGAGAGCGTCGACTTCCTGCGGCGCCATCTGAACGCCTGATCAGGCGCCACCCGCCCATCCGGCCCATCCGCGGCGTGCGCTGAGCCCGCCCGCCCCTCCTCCGCGACGACGTCACCGTCGTCGCACCGGGGAGACCGGCAGGGCCCGACCGCGTCGCCGGTGTGTCAGCTGCCGTCAGCGGCCCCTGCCACTGTGGTTCCCGTGAACGGCACGGGAGACCGGGCCGGGAACGAGGAGAGGTGCCCGGAGTGGCTTATCGGGGACCTGAGCACGTCTCACGGTCGGGCCTCACGGCCCACGCAGGTTCACATCCTGCCCTCTCCGCTCGGCCCCTCCGCTCGGGCGCTCCGGTGCACGGGGCCGTCGGCGGTGGTGCCGGCAGCCCCGTGCGCACCGGGTGTTCCCGACGGCGCGTCAGCCGGTGGCGAGGGCCTTCAGCCGGTCGGCGGCGCCGTTGAACCTGTCGTGGTCCCCGACGGTCGGACCGGAGGAGGTGTACTGCCACATGGTGTGCGTCGACCAGCCCGACGGCAGTGTCCCCACCGCCGAGGCGTACCGCGCGATCCAGAGGGGGTTGGTCGCGCCGAAGCCCGCGTAGTCGCCGGTGCACTCGGTCCACCAGCTGGTGGCGGTGTAGACGACGGCGTCGCGGCCGGTGCGGGTCTTGTAGCGGTTCAGGAAGTCACGGATCCAGCTGACCATGGCGGACTTGCTCTTGCCGTAGCAGGAGTCGCCGTACGGGTTCCACTCGATGTCGAGCACGCCGGGCAGCGTCTTGCCGTCCTTGGACCAGCCGCCGCCGTGGTCGACGAAGTAGTCCGCCTGGGCGGCGCCGCCCGCCCCGTCCGGGGTCGCGAAGTGGTACGCGCCGCGGATCATCCCGATGTCGTAGGAGCCGTTGTACTGCTGGGTGAAGTAGGGGTTCTTGTAGGAGGTCCCCTCCGTCGCCTTCGTGTACGCCCATTTGACGCCGCTGCTCCACAGGGTGGACCAGGTGACGTTGAGCTGGTGGCTGGAGACGTCCACGCCTTCGGTCTGGGTGACGCGGGGGACCGACTCTGCGGGGACTGCGGTGTTGTCCGC
>NZ_JBFAET010000291.1:0-8232 GCF_040642095.1 Streptomyces sp. NPDC020362 | reverse complement strand
GATCGCCGAGAGACTGTCCAGAGTTGTCAGGCCCGAGGTGTGGGTGATCGACGATTTGTCGTTCCCCAAGTTCGGCAAGGCATCGGTCGGGGTGGCCCGCCAGTACTGCGGAGCGGTCGGCAAACGGGCGAACTGCCAGGTTGCGGTCAGTGTCCATGCCGCCACCGACACCGCCTCGTGCCCGTTGGAGTGGCAGTTGTATCTGCCGCGTGAGTGGACGGACGAGCTGGACCGATGCCGCAGGGCAGGAGTCCCCGACGACGTGGTGCACCGGGAGAAGTGGCGTCTTGCGCTGGGCCTCCTGGACACACTCGCCGAGTGGCAGTTGAAGGCGCCGGTCGTGGTCGCCGACGCCGGCTACGGCGTCAGCACCCCGTTCCGGCTCGGTCTCGAGGAGCGAAGGCTGTCCTATGTCCTGGCCCTGAACGGGAAGGAAGTCGCCCACCCGGAGGATGTCGAGCCGCACCAGCCTGCTTATGGCGGACTCGGACCGCCCACTCTTCCCCGCTACCGCACCCCACCGCGAGCCGTCTCCGTTCTTGCGGCGGAGGCGGGTGCGGAGCGGTTCACCGAGGTGACCTGGAGGCAGGGCAGCAAAGGTGCGATGACCTCGCGGTTCGCGGTGCTGACAGTGCGGCCCGCGGGCAAGCAGTCCCTGGCCGCAGCTCAGGAGGCCGGCGGCGGCCGCAACCGGTGGGACGGCGTCCTGCCCGTCCAGACACTCCTCGTCGAATGGCCGGACGGCCAGGACACTCCGACGGACTACTGGATATCGAACCTGCCCGCCACCACACCGGCCGCCGACCTGGTGCGGTGGGCCAAGATGCGCTGGCGGATCGAGCACGATTACCGCGAACTCAAGCACGGCCTCGGACTGGACCACTTCGAGGGCCGCACCTGGCGCGGCTGGCACCACCACGTCACCCTCGTCACCGCCGCCCAGGCATTTCTCACCCTCAGGCGGCTCGACCCAAAAGTCCGCACACCGGCCTGACCCTCTACCAGGTCCTCGACGTTCTTCAGGACCTGCTGAGGTGCTGGACCGGTACCTGCACCACCTGCGGACGCCCCCTGCCCAGCCCTCGGAGCATCCGCAGACAGCCCAGAACCTAACGAAGCACTACTAGGACTTGTCCGGCCGATCATGTGGCCGATCCCGCCGCCGCATCTCGATCGCGGCCCTGACCTGCTACAAGCCGGGAGAACGCTCCCGGCTACACCCGGAGAGCCCAGCCCGTCTGTCTATCCTTGGCGCTGCCGACTGATAAATTACCCAGGCCGCCAAAAATAGACGCCATAGTCCGGGGAGTCAGCATGATGTGCTCCGCCGTCTGGGCAAGCACCATTGTCGGACTGATCGCCAGCAAAAAAGATCGCCTTGCATTTGGAGCAGATTTTAGCCTCACGATAGTGATCGTATGGATTCCAGAAGGTGGGCAGCTGATATGCCTCATCAGGCTCATGGCGTGGGGTGACTAGGTGGCCGCCACCAATACCACCGCCCTCCGGGTAGGCGGGCCCCCAGCAGCGGCCCTTAGCGTCCGGGTGATGAAGCAGGGTACCAAACGCGTTCCAGTTAAACAGGCTCTCGCATTTCTTGCATCGAAAAAATGCTGCGATCTGTCCAGGTAGGCATTGCGCAAGGGCAAAGTAAGTCCATCCTTGCTTTGCTACGTGAGGATTGGCTCCTTCTCGGCCAGCGCAGACACCGTTCGGACTTGGCCTGTATTCCTCGCTATGCGGATTTTCCCCTCCGCTGAAGAAGACTGAATTGCAGTAGCCGCATCCGGCCCAGCCAAATACGTCTGTCATGGCAGGCTCCTGCTTAAATATCGAGCTCAGCTCTATTGAGGTCCGCAAGGCTTGGGGGTCAGAAAGGATAACTCTCTGAACTGAGTGTCAAGCCGCCGAAAGCCTGATCGCTGAGATCCCTGAGGAACTTGGTGACTCAAGTGCGAATGCGCCTATTTCAAGGGGACCACATCCCGTCCATCATCGCAAGTCAAGGGCTGCCCCATGAATTACCTGCTGTCGTCTCAGCTGACCGGCAGCAACCGCCATGACGTGCTGCTTATCGGCTGCGGCTACGCCCAAAGCGCGTACCGCGACCACCTTCCGACCACGACGTGCTCCCTTTTCCGGCAAGGACTTCCTCCGCGTTGGGGGCAGGGGCATTGCATGAAGCGGATCTGTCCGGTTCATGCGCCTCGTCTGTGACGTCGCGTCATGTCCGGTTCTGAGGCCGGGAAGCAGTGCAGGCACGGCGTCGGTGATCATGTGGTTGTCGAGACCAATGAGAACCGAACGAGACCGTGCCTGCCCCTGAATCATCCCCCATATCCATCACGCTGGAGCACCTGGCCCATGCTCCTTCTTCCGCACCCCTCATCGACGCAGCCGGTCTGCGTCCCTTTCTGGACGCGGTGCCCGACCCGCGGGACCGCAGGGGCCGCCGGTATCCGCTGTCCGCGCTGCTGGCGGCGGCAGCGGCTGCCGTGTCGGCCGGCGCCCGCTCCCTGGCTGCGATCGGCGAGTGGATCACGGACGCACCGCGCTGGGCCGTGGGCGCCCTCGGTTTCGCCCCGGATCCCCTGACCGGGCAGGTGGTGGTCCCGCACCCGGCGACGGTGCGCCGTCTGCTCGCCCGTCTGGACGGCGACGCGCTGGATGCCGCGATCGGTGCCTTCCTGTCCGCACGGACATCCCGCGCCCATGAGCCAGACACGCTGCGGCCGATCGCGGTGGACGGCAAGACCGTCCGCGGCTCACGCACCCGGACCACCGCGGCGATCTCGCTGCTGGCCGCGATGGCACACAGCGGAGAGGTTCTCGCTCAACGCCAGGTCGCCGACAAGAGCAACGAAATCCCCTCCTTCACGCCGCTGTTGAACAGCGTCGACCTCACCCACACCGTGATCACAGCGGATGCCCTGCACACTCAGCGCAGCCACGGCACCTACCTGCGCTCGCGAGGAGCCCACTACATCGCCGTCGTGAAGAAGAACCACCCCGGCCTGTTCGGCCGCGTCCGCACCCTGCCCTGGCGCGAGATCACGCTCGACCACTACGAGCGCACCCGGGCCCACCACCGCGACGAGATCCGCCGGCTGAATACCGCCGCGTTCGCCCACCTGGACTACCCCGACGCCCGCCAGGCCCTCCAAGTCGTGCGTTGGAGACGAGACCTCGGCTCCGGCAAGCTGACCATCGCGCGCGTCTACCTCATCACCAGCCTGCCGCCCGGCGCGGCCACCGGCGCCCAGTTCGCTTCCTGGATCAGAGGCCACTGGGGTATCGAGAACCTCCTCCACCACGTCCGTGACCGGACCTTCCACGAGGACGACTCCAAAATCCGTACCGCTCAACTGCCCCGCACGATGGCCAGCCTCCGCAGCCTGGCCATCGGCCTCCACAGGCAAGACGGCCAGAAGAACATCGCAGCCGCCCTTCGACGAGCGGCCCGCGACTACCGTCGGCCCCTGGCCCTCCTCGGCCTCACCGGATGAAACCGGACAAGATCACTTCACGCAAAGACCCTGGGTGTGCACCGTGCGCGGGACGTCACCGGTTCGCGCCAGGTGATCCAGGACCGCTCCGACTCTTCCCTCGCGGCTTCGCTCGGTGAACTCTGCTGCCCGCCATCGTTCCAGTAGAACTGTGTTCTCCCTGATCCGCAGCAGCGCGGCCCGGAACTGCCGCTCCGCCGCCAGCACCATCCGCTCCCGCTCTGGCCTCTCATACGACTGCTTGCTGGACCCTCTGCTCGGAACACGCCGCGCAAGTTCCTCCGCGGCCGGACCGACCGCCAGCCGCCGGTCCCGCTTCAGAAGCGTCCGCATCTGCGTCATGGAGTTACGGCCGCCAGCGGTCTCCTTGTGGTTGCTGCGCCACAGCCGCAGCGTGGCCGAGGTCAGTTCGTCCAAGTCCTGATCTGGGTGGCCCTGAGCATCGAGAAACCGGTCGAATGCCAGGACCGAGTTCCAGTACGAATTCGCGCTGGCGTGGCCGCTCCAGGTACGGGACTGCGCGGCGAAAGTCCTCGCCAGCGAGCGCTGCATAGGCACCGGCACCCTCAGCTCACCGAAGTCGAAAACCCGCGCATGACCGCTCTTGTTGATCACCGTCACCTCCAGCCCGTCCGGGGCCAGCTGCGGAGTGGCCTGGAAGTCTGCTGGCGGCAGGACCGCCCGGTGCCCGCTTCCCCGCCCACGCCCGCTCACAGCGACTCCTGAGCAACCGGCCGTGCATCAACCAGCACGTCGATGTCTTGGATCCCCGCCGATGCCTTCGCCAACTGCGCAAACAGGCTGACCATGTCCCTTGCGTCCTCGTCAACCTTGCGCTTGCCAGAATCGCGATCCGCATCGAGCGCCAGTATCGACTCCAGCTGCAGGTGCGTCACCGGCGTCAGGTAGTGCTCCCGCGTCGTCTCCACATCCCGATGCCCCAACAGCGTCTTCACCAACCACCACGGGTCACCGTACAACTGGGCAAAGTCCCGCCGCTCGCCCGGCGTCAGACCGTACTTTCGGTCCATCAGCTCGTTCAGCGTGATCAGCATGTAGAGCGCGAACGAATGCCGAGTCGAGTGCGGCGTTGCGTACGGCACCTTCCCTCGGACCTCTGCCGGCCTCAGACGGCGCTTCGCCTCCCGTTCCTGTTGCGTCAGCAACATCCGCTCGCACTGCTTGTTCGCCAGCCTGAACACGGCGTTCCAGCGGTCCGGAAGCATCGGCAGACCCTGCTCGGTCAACCACAACCACGCCGGCTCCGGACCCTCCGGCCCCTCGGTGAACAGCCACTGCCGCTCACGCCAGTCCAGCAGGGCCAACTCACGCTGCCCCTCCACCCCGCTGCGGTCCACCCAGTGCACCACCGGAGACAACTCCCGCGTCACCCCGGTCACCAGCCGCAGCTGCGACAGCTTCTCGTAACGGCCCTGCTCTCGGGCCCGCTGCACCGCCCACGCCCGCTCCGATTCCATGTAGGAGCCGACCTGCCGCACCGAATCCACGGACGCGTAGAAGGTGCGAACCCTCTTCGACCGTGACAGCGCCTTCGCGACCCGGCCGTGGCAGTACCGCCCGTGACGCAGTAGCTGCGACGGCACCTCGAACGTCAGCAGCCCCCCGCTCTCCTGCCGACGAAGCCCCGAGCTCAGCATGAACTGCACGAACGAAGTGTTCCGCAGCTCCGTTCGCGCGTCCCACCCCGGCAGCGGCGACCCGTTCCGGGCCAAGCCCCGAAGCCCCAGGTCCTGCCACAAGCCCCACGTCCGAGGCGTCAACCACGACACCCGGGCACTGCGCGCGTCGGCCGCCCTGTCTTCCTGTCGGCTCACGTCTACGGGCAGCGGCGACACCTTCGCCCACTTGTATAGCTTGGTCAGCGCTGCCGCCTCTCGGTTCCACTTCGTTCCGCTCACCCGAACCGGATTGAGCGGTGACCTGCACCGGAACTCTTGGTAGGCCTGCAGATCCCCCTCGGTCGCCTGCCGCCACGGAATGCCTCGGCGCCACAGCCAGTTCAGCAGCAGCCGGATGTCCGTCGCGTAGTTTCGCCGGCTTTCCCGCTCCAGCTTCCGGAACGTGGGCGACAAGACGAACTCCAGTAGATCCGCCTCCACTATGAAGTCCGGCCGGACGAAGACCGGATCACCCGGCCGCAAGCCGATATCAGCCACCGCCGCGGGCAGATCCCGGATTCCGAGCGTCCCCTCCTCCGGCAGCGGACCCCATCTCTCCGCATCCGGCACGAAGACCACCCACCATTCGCCCACGCCCTGCCTCCTGTAAGCCTTGAACTCGCAGAATTATCAGGGAAGGGACGATGACAGGCGCCCTGGAGCGGCTCTCCCGCAACGAAATGAACGAACTCATCGAACGAGCCGGAGGCCGCTCCTCCTCCAGCGTCTCCAAGAAGACCACCCTCGTCGTCGCAGGCGAAGGGGCGGGATCCAAGCGTGCCAAGGCCGAACAACTCGGCATCCGTCTCGCCACCCCTGACGAGTTCGCCACCCTGGTCGCCGGACTCCTGCCCTAAGGCTTCAGGCAAGGGTCACGTCGGGCCCGTCGCCACGGGGGAAAACGACGAGCCCGGCCACGCACCAAACTCCCACACTCTCAACAGACGCGCCTGCCTGATCAGAGAAGCTGGTGTGGTCGCAGCGCAGGCTGTGCTCAACGAACTACGTGCCGCGTGCCAGCCTGCGCACGGTTTGGGGCGAGTCGATCGTGTACGTGATCGGGATGGCGTCGCCGTTCCACGAGTCCGGTGAAGGCCGGGCACACGGTGGACGTGAAGAGGCGTTTGCGGAACCTGCAGACCGGCTCGCCGTGGCCGGCGCCTGAACTCAGGATATTCCTCTGCTCGTCCCCGGAAGCCGTGGGACGGGCGGCCTTCTCGGGTGGCCGGACATGACCAGATTGCACAGCGGGCCGATCACGACCAGGTCTGCCTTGGCGCACTCGATCCGGGGATCGTCGACGATCGGCTGTCCCGCATCATCTCGGCGACGTCTGTCCCACCGGCCCAGTTCTCAGCCCAGCCACTCGAAGATCTCGTCCCAGAACGCAGATTCGTTCACATACGGTTCCTGGCCGATCATGCGCTCACGCAGATCGGTGACGGCGGCCGCGCGTACGGCGTCGTCGGCCGATTCCAGTGCGCTGCTCGACTCGGCGATCAGCCCGAGGAGCACGGCCAGCATGGGGAGGTCATCGGCGGCCGGTCCCTTCCACCCGGCGCCGTGATCCCACCCGTTGGGGTCGTATTGGGTGATGCCGCCGTCCGCCGCGTCGAGCATCAGATGCTGGTCGTACCAGGTGGCCACGGTGAAGCAGAAGTTCTCGGGCGGTGAGTCGTCGTCGGGGTAGCGGTTCCCGTAGATCTCGTCGGCATCGAATGGTTCCAGCCCGTCCTCCTCCCGCAAGTGCCTTGTGTCGATTCCCACGACGTCGAGGTGGACGGCGGGAAAGCCGACCGTGAGCAGAAACTCCCTTGACCGGGCATGGGTCAGCTCGGCCGGCAGACCGGCCTCGTCCGGTCGCCAGAGCGAGCCCTCGCCCAGCCGTTCCTCCAGCCACACCGCGTCCGGTATCAGCGCAGTGTCGTCGCCCCTCATCGTGTAGCCTCCACGAGTTCCGCGTCCTTCGTCATTGCCGGTCCCAGTCAATCGCATGCTCGCACGGCGACGTCGTGCGGAAGTCCCGGAGAGTCCCCCTCCAGCGACCGACCTCAAGGACTTCCCGTAGAGCGCACGCGCGGCCCGCAGGTGCCTGGCAAACTGCCCGAGCCCCCGGCTTGACCGGCGATCATTCATGTGTACCGGTACACCTGACAGAGCTGAAGAACTTCGGTCTGCCAGTGGACACGGCAGGCAGCGGCGCCGTCGGGCACATCGCTTCCAAGACGGCCGGCCAAGCGCCGTTGGTATCGAAGGCGGCAATGAACTCCGCCAAAAGGGGTTCGTCAGCAGGGATCCCCCGCATCGACCTCGACACGAACCTCCAACTGATCGTCCGAGCGCAGTGCGGCAGGGCGGATCCCGGCTGACGGCGCATCCGGGGCCACGACCTGGTGGAACGCTCACGGGCGGCTCTCTTCAGGGCACCCCGCGCGGCATTCGCCACCTCGCCCGCCTTGCCAACGGGCAACGAGAGAACTCCAAGGCCCTCGGCTCGTACCTCGCTCTGATCGGCTCACCTCCGCGGGCGCGGGGACGACGTGCGCGATGCGTTCATCACCTGGCCTACCGGGAGTTACCCCCTGCGGACGCGGGCGGCATTCCGGCCCTCGGTAGTGCCCTGAACCGTGAGTTCGCGTCGTTCAGTCGGACCAGGGCCGTCGGCTGCTTGACGCCTGAGGCATCTCGTGATGGTCACTCCTTCCGGACCACCAACCGACGGCCGGTCGCCTTGTCGGTCACGGTCCTCGATCCGAGCACCGTGTGCAGGGTCGCGCGGGCCGGGCCGATGCGGGCGTCAGCCGGGCAGGCGACGTCCGGTTCCGTCCGAGTGATGACCCGCACGGTGAGGGAGACAGCCGTTGGGCTCTCGGATGCCTGGAGGTGAGGAGGGCCGTCGCACCCACCCGACTCCGCCATGACGGTGAGGGTGCGACCGTCGCCGCTCACCGTGACCGGTCGAGTGATCGCCTCGTTCCTCGTGACGGTTTTCGACCTGGCGGCTCCTGATCCCGAACACCCCGTCAGGACGACCAGAGCCGCGACGG
>NZ_JBFAET010000290.1:0-8255 GCF_040642095.1 Streptomyces sp. NPDC020362 | reverse complement strand
GCAGGGCGGACCTCGGTCCGCTCCCTGCCGTGCCCCGCGCCCTCACGCGTACCCGGGCCTCAGCCGGCCGGCGCCTCCTCCCGCTGCGCCGTGTCCCGGATACGGGCGGCCAGCTCCCGCGGGGTCCGTCGCTCGAACACCTCGGTGAGGCTCAGCGCGACACCGCTCCTGTTCTGGAGTTCCTGCATCGCCACGGCGGCGAGCATCGAGTCCCCGCCGTGCGCGAAGAAGTCCGTGTCGGCGTCGACGTCCTCGCGCCGCAGAATGCTCCGCCACAACTCGGTGAGCTGGGCCGTCAGTTCGTCCAGGTCCGGGTGGTCCGGCCTGAGCCGTGGCGCGGCCGGGGGTACGTGCCGGTCGGCGACGATCCGCTCCAGGGCGAGGTAGTCGACCTTCCCGCTCGCGTTGACCGGCAGCGCGTCGATGGTGACGAGGTCGCCGGGCAGCATCGACCGGGACAGCCGGGCGCGGGCGTGCTCCCAGACGCTCTCGGTGTCGAGCGAGCCTCGGGCCGGTTCCAGGCAGCCGACGAGCACGGCGTCCGCGCTCGGGTCTCCCACCATGATCACCGCGGCGGCGCCGACTTCGGGATGCGTCAGCAGCGTCGACTCGATCTCTCCCAACTCGATGCGGTGGCCGCGGAGTTTGACCTGCCGGTCGATCCGGCCGAAGAGATCGATCAGACCGTCCTCGCGCCAGCGAGCCACGTCGCCCGTGGCGTAGAAGCGGCCGTACTCGGGGTGTTCACCGAAGCGCCGGCCGTTCAGCTCCGGGCGGCCGTGGTAGCCGATCGCCACGCCGGCACCCGAGATGCGCAGTTCCCCGCTGACGCCGACGGGCAGATCGCGACCGTGCGCGTCGACGACATGGACCTGGGTGTTGCGGATCGGCCGGCCGACGTCGAGGCGGGCGTCGGGCTCCTGCGTGACGACGCGTGACGTCGACCAGATGGCCGTCTCCGTCGGACCGTACGCGTGGTGCAGGCGGCAGCCGGCGGCCACGAGCCGCCGGGCCAGGGGTACGGGCACGGTCTCGCCGCCCACGATGACGCTCCGGCCGCGCAGGCAGTCCGTCATCCGGTCGATGACCAGCCGCCAGGTCGTCGGCGTCGCCTGCAGGAAGCGCACGTCGTACCGCTCCACCAGCTCCCGCAGCACCCGGCCGTCGCTTCTGGCCCGGTCGGGAGCGGCCGCCAGACGGCAGCCGGAGACCAGCGACACGAACAGTTCGACGCCGGACATGTCGAACGCGAACGTCGTCGTCCACAGCATCGTGTCGGCGGGCGTCGCCCCCAGCTGCCCGGTGAAGTGGGTGGCCACGTTGGCCAGGGCCGCGTGCGTGACCAGCGTCCCCTTCGGGCGGCCGGTCGACCCCGAGGTGTAGATCAGGTACGCGCAGGAGGCCGGGTCAACCGCCACGGGCGGATCGCCGGCCGCCCTCCGGTCCGCGGCCTCCTCGACCGCCGGGGTGGTCAGTACCACGAGGCCCTCGTCGGCGAAGTGCGCCATGGTCCCGGTCGCCACGAGCACCTTCGCGGCCGAGTCGGAGAGCTGGAACCTGATCCGCTCCTCGGGGTGGGCCGCGTCGAGGGGCAGGTACGCGGCGCCCGTCAGCCAGGCGCCGAGGACCGCGGCGACCAGTTCGGGCCCGCGCGGAAGAGCGATCGCCACGACGTCGCCCGCCCGGAGGCCGGCGTCCCGCAGGAGAGCGGACACCGTGTGCGCGGCGTCCCACAGGCGACCGTAGCCGACGGACCGGTCGTCCTCGACGACGGCGACGGAATCGGGGGCCCGCCGGACGTGTTCCCGTACCGCATCGAGGACGGAGGCGAACTCGACCGGCGCGGCGGTGTCGTTCGCCGCCCGGACGATCTCGTGGTCGCGCTCGCTCCACCAGCGCACCTCACCGACCGCGCGGTCGGGGTCGTCGGCGAACGAGGCGAGCACCGCCTCGTAGCGGGCCAGCAGAAGTTCGGCGTAGGACCGCTCGAACAGTTCGCTCCGGTGCACGGCCCGTACGGTGACGGCGTCGTCCGTCGAGACGGCGCGCAGATGCAGGTCGAACTTGGCGGAGCCGCTCGTGGCCGGGAACGGCGTGGCCGCGAGGCCGCCGAGGGTGAACGAGGCGGCACCGCGCCCCGCCTGATGCTCGAACAGATGCCGGAACGGCAGGGCCCTGCGGCCGTACCCCGCCGAGGGCATGAGGTCGGGGTGCGCGTCCACGGCCACGTCGGCGTGCGCAGCGGCCGTCAGCAGCCGCTCCCTGCTGCGGCGCACCAGGTCGCGGACGCTCTCCTCCCGGTCCACCCGCAGCCGCAGCGGTACGTAGGTGGAGTGATAACCGATCGTGCGGGCGGCAGGCTCCGGCCGTACGTCGACAGGGGATCCGATGATCAGGTCGGGGCCGGCGCCGTGTGCTTCGAGCAGCACGTAGTAGGCGGCCAGCAGGACCGCGGACTCCGGGACTGCCAGGTCGTCGCCCAGCTTGCGGAGCGCGGCCGTCGTCTGCGCCGGGAGGGTGCGGCTGATCTCCGCGGCCGCCAGCGTCGGCCGGTCCGGCTCGGGCTCGCCACAGGCCGGCTTCAGGGCGTCGGTGTTCGCGCCCGCCAGCTCCCGGCGCCAGAAGGCGAGGCTCTCCGGGCCGGGCAGCGGATCGGTCCACGCGGGCACCGGCGCAAGGCCCTCCCCCGGCCCGCCGTCCGCGTGTCCGTACGCGGACGCCAGTTCCTGAAGGAGGAGCGGGGCGGACACCCCGTCGAAGACCAGGTGGTGCGCCGTGACGCAGAAGACGTCCCGGTCCGGGGAGCGCAGGAGCGCCGCCCGCAGCATCGGGCCGCCGTCCAGGGCGAACGGTACGGCGGTCACCGGCGCGAGGTCGTCCCCGGTGGGCTCGCCCGCCGTCTCGGCCCGCACGATGTCGAGCCGGAACTCGTCCGGGCCGGCCACCCGCTTGACCAGCCGGGCGCCGTCACTGCGGTAGACCGTACGCAGTGCCTCGTGGCGCCGCAGCACGGCGGTCAGCGCCGCATCGAGCCGCGCCGGATCCAGGTGCCCGTCGACGGCGAACGCCACGGACAGGTTGTTCACGGGAGTGCCCGGCGTCAGCGACTCCAGGAGCCACAGGGCCTCTTCCTTGGGGGAGACTCCGATGCCCTGGGGCGAGGGTGCCTCTTCCTCGGTGGAGACTCCCCCGCCCCGGTGCGAGAGTGCCTCTTCCTCGGTGGAGACTCCCCCGCCCCGGTGCGCGGGTGCCTCTTCCCTGGAGGGTGCCTCTTCCTCGAGGGGGACTCCCGGGCCCTGGGGCGGGAGTCCCGCGTCGTCGCCCCGCTCCGCAGGCATGTTCCCTTCCGCGGACATCATTGCGTCACTCCTTCACACGTCGCTCGAGTCCGCCGGATTTCCCAGGAGTGCCGGACCACCCTAGATCCCCAGCTCTTTGTCGATGAGGTCGAACATCTCGTCGTCCGTGGCTCCGCTGATGTCCTCGTCGGCGGGCCCGCCGTCCGCTGCCCCGCCGCGGAAATCGTCCATGATGGTTTCGAGGCGGCTCATGATCTTCGATGTGCCGGCGCCCCGCTGGGCGATCCCGGACAGCAGGGACTTGAGCCTGTCGAGCTCGTTCAGCACCGGCTCGTAGTCGATCTCCTGGTCCGCGACCCTGTCCCGGAGATATCCGGCCAGTTCCACGGGAGTGGGGTAGTCGAAGACCACCCCGGCGGGCAGCCGCAGCCCGACGGCGCTGCTGATCCGGTTACGGAACTCCACTGCGGTCAGCGAGTCGAAACCGAGCTGACGGAAGTACCGGGCGGATTCGATGGATTCGGGTCCGGGCCGGCCGAGGACGAGGGCCGCCTGGGTCAGGACCAGGTTCAGGATCGCACCCTCGAGCTGCTCGGGCGGCAGCGCGGCCAGTCGGCTCGCCAGCTTCCTGCCGGCGTCCGGGCCGGGGTTCCCTGCGGTGCGCCGGCCGGGGCGGACGAGGCCGGTCACCAGGGCGGGGACGGCAGGTCCGAGGCGGCGCAGCGCGGGCAGATCCAGCCGGGCCGTCACCAGCAGCGGCTCCGGCCGTCCGGCGGCCGCATCCAGCAGAGCGAGCCCGTCGGCGTCGGACAGCGGCCGCAGCCCCTGCCGGCTCATCCGCTGCCGGTCGGCCTCCGTCAGCCCACCGGCCATGCCCTGCTCCCAGGGTCCCCAGGCGAGAGAGACCGCGGGCAGACCCTGTCGGCGCCGGTGCACGGCCAGTGCGTCCAGGAAGGTGTTGCCGGCCGCGTAGTTGGCCTGGCCCGGGTTGCCCCAGACCCCGGCCACCGAGGAGAAGAGGGCGAAGGTGTCCAGGTCCAGATGACGGGTCAGCTCGTGCAGATGCCAGGCCGCATCGGCCTTCGGCCTCATCACCTTCCGGACCCGGTCCGCAGTGAGCGAGGCGATGACCCCGTCGTCGAGGACGCCCGCCGTGTGGACGACCCCGGTCAGCGGCATCGCCGCCGGCACCCCGGCGATCACCGCGGCCAGCTGCTCCCGGTCCGCCGCGTCACAGGCCACCACCTGCACGCTCGTCCCGGATTCGGCCAGTTCGGCGGCCAGTTCGGGCATCCCGGACGCGCCCGCACCGCGGCGGGAGGCCAGCACCAGGCCCCGGGCCCGCCCGGTCGCCGCCAGATGCCGCGCGACCAGCCCGCCCAGCGCGCCGGAAGCGCCCGTGACCAGCACCGTGCCCCCACGACCTGCCCCGGAGGCGGCCGGAACGGTCAGCACGACCTTGCCGACGTGCCGCGCCCGGGTCAGGAAGCGGAACGCCTCCACTGCCCGCCGCATGTCCCAGCAGGCCACCGGCAGAGGCCGCAGCACACCCTCCGCGAACAGCCCGGTCAGCGACGACAGCATCCGGCCGACGAGGTCCGGGTCCTGCTGCAGCAGATCGAAGGTCCGATAAGTGACCTGATGATCTCCCAGCACCTGCTCCGGGTCACGGACATCGGTCCTGCCCAGTTCGACGAACCGCCCGCCGGGGCGGGTCAGCCGCAGCGATGCGTCGACGAACTCCCCTGCCAGGGAGTCCAGTACGACGTCCATGCCGCACCCACCGCTCTGAGCCCGGAACGCCTCCTCGAACTCCGTGGTCCGCGACGACGCCATGTGGCGCTCGTCCAGACCCAGATCCCGCAGCGCGGCCCACTTCGACGGCGACGCGGTCGCGAAGACCTCGGCACCCAGGTGCCGGGCCACCTGCACGGCGGCCATCCCCACTCCACCGGCGGCGGCGTGGATCAGCACGCGCTCGCCGGGGCGCAGCCCGGCCAGCTCCACCAGCGCGTAGTACGCGGTCAGGAACGCCACCGGCGCACCGGCCGCCTCCGCCACCGACCAGCCAGACGGCATGTGCCCCACAGCACGCGCATCGGCCACCACCACGGGCGAGAACGCGCCCTGGAACAGCCCCATCACCATGTCCCCGACCGCCGGCTCCACCACGCCCGGCCCGGTCTCCAGGACTACGCCGGCACCCTCCAGGCCCAGCGGACCGGCCTCACCGGGGTACATGTCCAGCACGTTCAGCACGTCCCGGAAGTTCACCCCGGCCGCCCGCACCGCCACCCGCACCTCGCCGGCCGCCAGCGGCCGGTGCCCGTCCTCCTGCTCCTCCAGCAGCAGGTTCTCGACCGTGCCGCGCTCGGCGATACCCAGCCGCCACTGCCGCCCGTCGGGCAACGCGAGGCCGTCCCCGGCCGCACGCGCCAGACGCGGCACCCGCACCTGCGCGTCCCGCACCGCGAACTCGGGCTCCCCCAGTCCCGTACCGGCCACGACGAGAGGTCCGGAACCCGCGAGCGCCTCCACGTCCGCCAGCACGATCCGCTCCGGATGCTCCCCCGCCGCCGCGCGCACCAGTCCCGTCACACCAGCGCCGTCCAGCCGCACATCCGCCCCGGAGCCCGTATCCACACCGCGCTCCGTCACGACCACCAGCCGCGACCCGTCCAGGACCCCCGCGCCCAGCCATTCCCGCACGACGCCCAGCGCGCCCAGCACGCGCAGCTCGGCGCGACCTGCCGCATCCACGACGCCACCGGAACCCACCTCGGCAGCGTCCGAGGCGTGTTCGGGCACGGGGGTGCAGGGGGTCACCGCGGTGTCGGGCACTGCGGCATCGGGGACCGCGCTGCCGGGCAGTGCGGCAGCGTCCGAGGCGTGTGCGAGCCCGGAGGCACAGCGGGTCACCGCGGTGTCGGGCACTGCGGCATCGGGGACCGCGCTGCCGGGCAGTGCGGCAGCGTCCGAGGCGTGTGCGGGCACGGGGACGCAGCAGGTCACCACGACGTCCGGCACCGCGGCACCTGCCTCCACCGCCGCGACCAGCTCCGCCACGTCCGCGTACGCCGCCGCACCGGGTACGCCCAGCCCGCCGTCCTCGCCGAGCACCGCCCAACGACGGCCCGGGTCCCCGGCCCCCGCCACCGCGGCGACCGGAGCCCACTCCACCCGGAAGAGCCCCTCACGGGCCGGCCCGGCGGCCTGGTCCAGCATCCCGGCGGCCGGCAACTCCACCTCCACCGACCCCACCGAGGCGATCGGCTGACCGGTCGCGTCGGCCAGGGTCACCGACACACCCTCGCCCGAGGCCGACGGCGCCACCCGCACCCGCGCCGCCAGCGCACCCGACGCGTGCACCGTCACGTCGCTCCACCCCAGGGGCAGCAGCGGCCCTCGACCGGCCGCCCGCTCCAGCCCCGTCACATGCAGGGCGGCGTCCATCAGCGCCGGGTGCACCCCGAACCCGGACACCTCCGTTCCCTCGGCCAGCGCCACTTCGGCGAACACCTCGTCGCCGCGCCGCCACGCCGCCCGCACCGCCTGGAACACCGGCCCGTACCCGAGCCCGGAGGCCGCCAGACCCTCGTACAACCCGTCCACGTCGGCTGTGACGGCACCTGCCGGCGGCCACTGCACGCTCCAGTCCGCAGCATCGGCGATGGAGGCGGAGGCGGAGGCGGAGGCGGCTGTGTATGCGGTGTATGCGGTGTCTGCCGTATCCGCGGTATCCGTGGTGTGTGTGGTGTGCGCGGTGTGCACCGTGTCCGCCGACGTCAAGGTGCCCGACGCATGCCGCATCCACTCCCCTTCGGCCGCCCGTGCGTACACGGCGACCTCGCGTCGCCCTTCACGGCCCGCTCCGCCGACGGTCACCTGAACCCGCACGCCACCGCGCTCCGGCAGCACCAACGGCATCTCGACGACCAGTTCCTCGACCCGGCCGCAGCGGACCTCGTCACCGGCGCGCACCACCATGTCCACCAGCGCCGCGGCGGGCACCACCGCCCGCCCCGTCACGAGCGACTGGGCCAGCCAAGGCTGCGCGGTGACGGAAAGCTGTCCGGTCAACAGCACCCCGCCGGTCGCCGGCAGTTCGACGGCCGCACCGAGCAGCGGGTGGGCGGCCGCTCCCATACCGAGGTCCTCGGCGCGGCTTGTGGTTGTCGGGCTCAGCCAGTACCGCTGCCGTTGGAAGGCGTAGGTCGGCAGGTCGCTCCGCCGGGCACCCGTCCCTGCGAAGACCTTGTCCCAGCCGACGGCAACGCCCCGGACGAACACCTTCGCCAACGCGGTCAGCAGCGCCCGCGGCTCGTCCCGGCCCCGCCGCAGCACCGGCAGCCACACCTCGACGCCCGCAGCCTCACCGACGATCTCGGTACGCGTCTGCGGGCCCATCCCCGACAGCACACCGTCCGGACCGACCTCGATGAACGTCCGCACACCGCTTTCACGCAATGCCGCCACCGCGTCGGAGAATCGCACGGCCTCACGGACATGCCTCACCCAGTACGCCGGATCAGTCACCTCATCGCTCACCACACCACCGGTCAGCGCCGACACCATCGTCAGCTTCGGAGCCTGGAAGCTGACCGCACCGACGACACGTGCGAACTCCTCCAGCATCGGCTCCATCAAAGGCGAATGGAACGCATGCGACACCGTCAGCCTGCGCGTCCGCGCACCCGACTGCGCCAACCCCTCGGCAACCGCCAACACCTCAGCCTCAACACCGGAAATCACCACGGCCTTGGGCCCATTGACCGCCGCGACACCGACTCCCGTGCGCCCCTCGATCGCTTCGACGACCTGTTGTTCTGTCGCTTCGACCGCGACCATCGCACCACCAGCGGGAAGCGCCTGCATCAGACGGCCACGAGCGGCCACCACCGCACACGCGTCCTCCAGCGACCACACCCCCGCCACATACGCCGCAGCCAGCTCACC
>NZ_JBFAET010000289.1:0-8388 GCF_040642095.1 Streptomyces sp. NPDC020362 | reverse complement strand
CGCTTCCGGCGCGGTCCCCTCGAGTACCTGCTCCATGTCGCCACCCGGCCCGCGCAGCACATCCGGTGAGGCGGACGCCGTGGAGACACCGGCCGGGAGTCACCCCCCGGTCAGCTGCCGGACGGCATCGAGGGCCGTGCTCGCCCCGCCCTCGGCCGCCATGTGCCGTGCGGCTTTCGCGGCGGCCCGTGTGTACCCCTGCTGCTTCACGACCCGGCCGAGAGCGTCGGCGAGCCGTTCGACGGTGAGGGAGCGGAAGGGGATCGGGTCTGCGGCGGCGCCCAGGGCGGCGAGTCGTCCGGCCCAGAACGGCTGGTCCGCGGTCACCGGTACCGTGACCGCCGGCACTCCGGCGCGCAGTGCGGCGGCCGAGGTGCCGGCCCCGGCGTGGTGGACCACCGCGGCCAGCCGCGGGAACAGCAGTGCGTGCGGTACGTCCCCGATGGTCAGGACGTCGTCGCCGTCCGCCGTGAGCCCGGCGTTGCCCGCCTGGAGGATGCCGCGCAACCCCGCGCGGCGCAGCGCTCGTACGGCGATCTCGCTCAGCCGCTCTCCTTCTCCGGCCGCCATGCTCCCGAAGCCGATGAGGACGGGCCGGGGTCCCGCGTGAAGGAAGTCCTCCAGGGCCGCGGGCAGCCGCTCGGTCTCGCCGTGATGCGGCCACCACGTCCCCACGACCTTCAGGCCGGAACGCCAGTCGGAGGGGCGGGCCACCAGCGCCGTGCTGAATCCGTGCAGGATCGGCCAGTTCGCCGCCTCCTGCCGCCGGCGCATCGTGGAGGCAGAGACCGGCGGCAGCTGGAGGCGATGGCGCAGCGTTGCCACCGCCCGCTCGTACAGGCGGTCGGCCATGCCCAGAGCGAAGCGCCCGGCTGCGCGGTTGGCGAGGCGGCCCAGCGAGCGCCCGCTGGTCACGACAGGCGGGAACTCGCCGGTCGGTGCGGTGGGCTGGAGGTACACACCCAGGCTCGGTGTCCCCGTGGCCTCGGCGAGGTGCCAGCCGAGCGGGGCCGTGGTGGTCGACAGCAGGAGCAGATCCGCACCGGCGTCCACCGCGTCGGCGAAACCCTGGCCCAGTTCGGTGACGAACGCCGCAGCGGCGCGCATCAGTTCACGTCTGCCCGTGACACCGCCTCGCCCCCGGGTGTCGGCGGGGAGACTGCGGAATTCCAGCCCGGCATGGCGCACCAGGGGAGCGAACGTGTCCGTGGTGGCCAGGGCGACGTCGTACCCTGCACGGCGCAGCTCGGCGCCCAGGCCCGTGTAGGGCGCGACATCACCGCGCGATCCGGCCGCGGCGATCAGTATCCTCATCGGTCCTCCTCGGAGTGGGTACGGCCGCCTGCACGGCGGGCCGCATTGGCGTGGACCGCCTTGCACATGTAGGCGGCCAGGCCCGGGCGCTGCTGGGACGGCGGTACGACCAGGGCGAAGGCGCGTGCGTCGGCGATGAAGTCGTCCGCGATGCGTCGGTGCATGTCGGGCGGGCAGGAGGTGAACCAGCGTGAAATGTGCAGACGGTGCTCCTCGGCGAGATCCATGGCCCGCTCACCGGAACTCGGTTCCCCCTCGTCGAAGGCCGCGAGCAGTTCCGTGCGCCAGACGGCGGCCTCACTCATGAGCTGCCGCCAGTCCTCCTTGGTGTGGGCAGCAGCACGTGCCATCGCCTCGCGCTGACCCTCGGAGTGCGCCCACTTCCGTTCCGCCTCGGTGGCGTAGCTCAGATCGAAGGCGATCTCACCGAAGACCTCGAAGCGTTCCTGCGGAGTCAGGGACACACCGGTCTGCTGGACCTCGATGGCTCGTTCAGCCACCTCGACCAGCTGCTGCAGCCTGGCGATCTCCGCGTTCAACTGCTTTTGCCGGGCCCTGAGATGTTCCAGGGCGTTCGCCTGCGGTTCCCCGAGAATCGTGGCTGTCTCGTCGAGGGAGAAGCCGAGTTCGCGGTAGAAGAGGATCTGCTGGAGACGGGCCAGGTCCGCGTCGCTGTAGAACCGGTAGCCGCTGCGACTGCGGCCACTGGGTGAGAGCAGCCCTGCCTTGTCGTAATGGTGCAGCGTACGCACCGTCACCCCGGCGAAAGCCGACACCTGCCCCACGGAGTAACTCATCCACCTGCCCTTTCGTCGGAATACAGCGTCAAGCCTGACGTAAGGGGAGGGTCAACTCGTCTTCGCCGGCTCCGCAGTCGAGGTCGGAGACTGGCACTTCTGAGGTGAGCGTCACGGGACAGGGATTCACCCGTCTGCCTGTAGGGGTGGGGTCAGGGGCGGGTCAGGGGTGATCCCTGATGACCGTGGACCGGTGGGCCCGCACGCTTGATCACACAGGAACCACCACACGATCTCGGAACTCACGAGGTGCCGCATGAAGTTGTCAGTCCGCCGTGCCGCCGCCCTGGGCCTGGCCGGCTTAGCTCTTGTCGGTCTCGGAGCCGGTGCGGGCGGGCCTGCGTTCGCCGCAGGCGACGGGCGGCCCGTCACCACGCGTGCCCTCCCCACGCTGGACCCCGCGGCATTGCAGGCAGCGATCGAGACTCGGCCCACCGACGGAGCCTCCGGCGCTATCGCCCGGGTCGGTGAGCCGGGGCGGCTGTGGAAGGGTTCCACCGTCGACAGCCAGACCGGGCAGAAGATCCCGGCCGACGCGCACTTCCACATCGGCAGCATCTCCAAGGTCTTCGAGACGACCGTCGTCCTGCAGCTCGCCGCCGAGGGGCGGATCGACCTCGACCGGACCGTCCAGCAGTACATGCCGGGCCTGCTTCCGGACACGTTCCAGCCGATCACCGTCCGCGAGCTGATCAACTACACCAGCGGCCTGCCGGACGTGGACGAAGGGAAACCCGCCGACACCGTCGACGAGACAATCGCCCACCGCTACGAGTACCGCTCGTTCGACGAGATCATCCGGACCACCCTGCGCCCCAGCGGCCGTGCCTGGCCCGGTCCTCACTTCGCACCCGGCACCGAGCAGGAGTACAACTCCCTCGGCTTCCGGATCGCGGGCAGACTGATCGAGCAGATCACCGGCCACTCGTTCAGGGACGAGGTCACCACCCGCATCCTGAAGCCACTGCGGCTCGACCAGACATCCGTGCCCGAGGACGACCCCGCGATGCCGCGCCCCTATCTGCACGGCTACCTGCCCGACAGCCAGGGCAGGCCGGTGGACGTCAGCGAGCAAGGCGGTGATCCCTCCAACATGATCTCCACGCCGGAGGACCTGGACCGCTTCATCACCGCGTTGTTCCGGGGCCGCCTGCTGCCCGGCGCGCAGCTGAACGAGATGTTCACCCTGCCCAAGGACGCAGCGGGCAACCCCGTCCCGTTCGTCGGCACCAACTGTGCCAAGGTGGCCTGCTTCGGCGCAGGGTTGATGTCCACCCCGCTGCCGCAGGGGGGCGTGCTCTGGGGCAAGACCGGCCACGACCTCGGCTACGCCAACGGGATGTTCGCCACCCGTGACCTGTCGCTTCGCGGCGTCTACTCCGTCTCCAACATGAGCCTCAACACCGGGGCACCGACCCCGATGGCCAACCGTCTGCTGACTGCGGTCCTCACGCCCACCGCCCCGCAAGGGTGAGGAGCCGGCCGCAGCCGTTCAAGGAGCTGTTCGCAGGAGGCGGTTGTCCCAGGTGCGCCGCGGAAGTCCGCGCAGTACGTCGGTGTCCGGCTGCTGTGCGGTTGCAAGGTGGTGCGGGCAGTCGGAGCCGCCCGCACCACCCACGATGCCTGAGCCGCAACAAGGTCACCTGGTGAGTTCGGCCGGCTCGTCGAGCCGCGTCAGCTTCCGCGGGTTTCTCACGACGAAGAGCCGCGTGATCCGCCCGTCGGCCACCAGGAGGCTCACCGCGGACGGCTCGCCGTCGAACTCGATGCGGCCCGCAGGTGCGCCGTTGAGCCAGACCGCCGTCGTCCTCAACGCCGTGACCACCTGGTTCGCACGCGCGAGCACCTTCGCCACGACCTCGGCTCCGCGGATCGGAGCCAGAGCGGCGGCCACCAGCCCACCTCCATCGGTGATCATCACGACGTCCGGTGCCAACACCTCCATCAACTCCTGCAACTGTCCGGTCCGCAAAGCGAACAGGAACCGCTCCACCACGGCCCGCTGCTCCGACCGGCTCACCTGCACCCGCGGCCGCCGGGCGGCCACATGCTCGCGTGCCCGTCGCCCGATCTGCCGCACCGCCGCCGCGGACTTCCCGACGGCCTCGGCTATCTCGCCGTACGGCATCTCGAAGACCTCGCGCAGCACGAACACCGCCCGCTCCGTCGGCCCGAGCGTCTCCAGCACGGTGAGCATCGCGATCGAGACGCTGTCCGCGAGTTCGACGTCCTCGGCGACATCAGGGCTGGTCAGCAAGGGTTCTGGCAGCCACTCGCCCACGTACTCCTCGCGGCTGCGCGACAGCGTTCGCAAGCGGTTGAGCGCCTGCCGGGTGACGACCCGCACGAGATACGCCCGTGGGTCGTGCACCTGCGTGTGGTCGACGGCGGACCACCGCAGCCACGACTCCTGCAGCACGTCCTCGGCGTCGGCCGCCGAACCCAGCATCTCGTAGGCGACCGTGAACAGCAGGCTCCGATGGGTCACGAACGGATCCTCTGTCATGTGCTGGACTCCACACGGGACTTCGCCCCGAGCACCACCCCGGACATCGCGCCGGCCTTCGCCGGTCGAGCCGCCAGCGGGATCTCACACGCGTCGGAGTAGCCCTGCGACGTGATCCCGTGGGCCGTGTTGGTCCTCGTCGCAAGGTTGGCAAAGGCGATGAACACGGTGAGTTCTACCATCGCCGCCGGGCCGAGCCGGTCGAGCAGACCGGCCGACAGCTCGTCCGTGACGGTCGGCGGTGTGTTCGTCATGGCCTCCGCGTACTCCATCACGTCCCGCTCCAGCGGCGTGAACACGTCCGACTCCCGCCAGCGCGGCACCTGGCTCGCCTTGGTCAGATCCAGGTGCTGGTTCTGCGCCTGGAAGTAGCCGATGTCGAGGCACCAGCTGCAGCCGACCAGTGCCGCGACGGCCATGTGGGCGAACGACTTGAGGCTTGCGTCGGCCGCATTCCACTCGGCCACCCTGGCCGAGAACTCCAGGTTGGCCGTGGCGACGTCGGGATTGTTGAACGCCACCTCGACGGGTTCGGGCACGGCACCGAGCTGCTTGATCATGTTCTCCTTCACCTCGGGGCCGAGTTCTGCCTTCGGAATGCGTATCGCCATGGTGTCCTCCATGTCCGCTTGCCAGTTCGGCATGAAGACACCGCCGGGCCCGAGAATGTGACAGCCACGGCCAAGGGGTCTTGAGGCGGCGCTCGTGGAACCCGGTGCCCGTCCCGTCGTTGGGCTCAGCGTGGGCAACGGGATCACAGGACCTCGGGGGGCCGGCTCAGCGCATGTCCCGTAAGGTCGCCGGCAGGCTGGGCTACGCCCCTGCCCCGGTGGTGAACACGGGAAGCGCGGGCTGGATGTGGGCCTGGTCGTCGGCGATCCCGGTGACGGCGAAGCATCCCGGTGCTGCGTGGAAGTTCGTCTCCTGGGCGACATCCAAGGGCTTCCTGAAAACGGAACGGCGGGAGGCTCGGCCGGGTTCGCGTGCCGCCGGGCAGCCGGCTGTCCACATACGGGTTTCCGCAGTACCGGAAGGCTGCCAGGGCGTTCCCGGGGCCCACGCTGAGCGCACTCGAGAGCCTGGACCTCAAGCATCCCGGGATGCACGCGCAGCCGTGCGTCGGGGTGTCGTACATCGGAATCCCGGAGTACTCGGGCCTCGGTGACCGGGTGTCCGGGGTGATCTCGGCGGCGATCGCCGGTCGGCCGTCGGTGGACAAGCCCTGACGAACGCCCAGCTCTTCGCGGAGGACGTGGTCAAGGGCGGCGGTTACCAGCGCTGGATGTCATGCCCGTCCCCTGGGCGCTCGTCGTACCGCCGGGATGGACGATCCGACACGGAGGCAGCGACCCAGGCTCCGCGTCGGCGCCGGCTCTCTCCCTGCTCAGAGCCCGGGCCTCAACCAGCGCCGGTTCTTCGGCTCCGAGGCGAGACCGACCGTGAACCACGGAAGATCCAGGCTGCCGCTGTGCGGGAATTGGCTGTTCCGGGTCATCACCGGGCTCTTCGTCGCTCCGGTCACGAAGGGCCTTCGGGAAGCATGCCGAGCTGTCGCATCTGCGAGAAGACGTCGACGACTCCCCAGATTTCAGCGACACGGCCGCCTGCGAAGCGGAAGATGAAGATCTCGTTGTAGGCGACGGATCGGCCGGTCGGGGCAAGGCCCCGGTACTCGCCCAGGTGGGTTCCGGTGACGGTGTTCCTGGAGACCACCTTGTCCCCCTCGGCGACCACGTCCTCGACCGTGACGTGCACGTCGGGAAAGGCGTGAAGGAGCACCGACCACACCCGCTTGAGCGCCGACGCCCCCGTCTCACCCATCGGTACCGGGGCATGGAACAGTACGTCCGGCTCGAAGACCTCGTCGATCGTCTTCGAGATGACTTCGGCATCGCCGCTGTTCACGGCGTCATGGAAACGGTCGAGCGTCGCCCTGTTGCTCGTTGCCCGGGATGTTGACATGCGGCTGCTCCTGAAGGTCGGGAATGACTCTGAGACGAGACAGCCCCGCCAGTTGTGACATGGAGGGTCGGAGGAGCCTGGGAGGAAGGTCCTCAGAAATATGTGAGCGACCCGTGGCGATACAGGGTCCGGCCGTTTCGAGCAGCCACCGGACCGTCGATGAGCGTACGCGCGCCGGAGCGATCGTCATGCATCTGGATCCGGCGGCATTTTGATGGCACGTCATGGTGCGATCGGCGTGGAGCGCGCCGCCAAGGAGCGAGGGCGAGGGAGCAGGGCACCTGAATCACCCATGCCGGGGCGTCACCGACCGGGTCGGCCGGATGTGCCCGGCGCCACGACGACAGCCGGCTCGCTGCATTGGTGTTCGTCATGGCTCGGACCGACGCTCTCGACCGCCCGGAGGTGAGCACCGGGGAGCCTGCCGGGGCCACGGTGGCGGCCAGGTTGCCTGATGGGACCGCTGGGGCCCGGTCATCCGGGTTCCGCCCGGGTGTCGCTGGGCGGGTGGCATGCGGTGATCGGCCGTCAGCCGGCCTCGCGGTCCAGGACGCGGCGGGCCGCCTCGGCCTCTGCCGCCGGCGGGGACAACTCGTCGAGGGTGTCGAGTTCGTCGTCCGCTTCCAGTTCCCGTTCCCATGCTGCCGCGAGTCGCTCCACTTCCTCGCGGGGTTTGGCACCGACAGTCTCCCGGTGCTCCGGGTCGAGAGCCGCCAGGAATCGTCCGACCGAATCCGTCGGCATACCGTGCTCCTTCTCGCCGGGTGGGGTGCCGTCCCGGCCCAGGATGGCCAAGGGGTGCCGCGCCGGCTGTCCGACACGGCCTGGGGACACCCTGATGGCCCCCGCTCACTGGAGGTCCTGCGACGGCGGCGCGCTGGGCAACGCGGTCACCTGCTGGGAGGCGCCCTTCGGGAACCGTCCCCTGAGCGCTGATGATCACCACCCGCCCGGACACCTGGGGTGAACGGGCAGGCGGTGACCTGGATGCTGCCACCTCGACGGGTGGGCGGCAGGAAATGCTGCCGGTCGTCCGTCAGTGGCAAAGGAGAACGATGAGGCCGTCGCAGTCGTCGCCGTAGTCGTCCTGGCCACCGAGTCTGCCGTGGACGCCGGATTCGCCGTGGGCGTGGGCCGGGATCGTCCGGGCATCTGTGGCGTCAGTGGCGACGTGCGGGTGGGGCGTCGCTGCAACGGCGGATGCGGTCGGTGCCGCCCCAGCCACGCAGGCAATGCCGAGGGCCGCGCTCACCACGACTATTCGGGGGATCCTGGAAAGAGTCTTCATAGAGTGAGTAGGGCGCTTGGGGTGCTTGAGCTGTGCAGTGTTCATGCGATCACCATGCACGCCCTCGCGGTCGTTTTCGCCCCGAGCGCAGCCGATTAGGTGAGGCGCCGCCAGGGGGCGTGTCCCGAGGCGATGGACGATGCCGAGGCCTGCACCGCCACTGTTCGGGCGGCGAGGGTGAGGGCTGCCCCGGCGCACATCCGCCGGGCTGTCCCACCGCCCAGCCGCCGTGCTGTCCCACCGCCCCATCGCCCCTCCGGCCACGGTGAAGTCCCGCCCCGGCCACGGTTGACCTCCTTGCCCCGCCCATGGTGAACTCCTTGCCCCCGTCACGGTGAACTCCTCGCCGCGGTCACCGTGAACTCCCCGCACCGGAGCCGCCGCGGCAGTTCCCTCGGGCGCGGCGCCACCCAACTCGCCCTCGCTGCACAGGCGTCGGCCCGTCATTGTGGGTGGTGACGGTCGTCTCCACCGGTCTGTTCGGCACTTGCGCCCTAGCGCCCTTGCGCCGCTGCGGCGGC
>NZ_JBFAET010000288.1:0-8531 GCF_040642095.1 Streptomyces sp. NPDC020362 | reverse complement strand
GGCCGCGGAGCCTCCACGGCTCGTGCACCGACGGACCGTCCAGCGGCCCCAGTTCGGGCACCCAGCGGCGCACGTAGGTGCCCTCAGGGTCGTAGCGCTTGGCCTGGGTGACCGGGTTGAGGACGCGGTTGGGGCGGGTGTCGGTGCCGGTCCCGGCCATCCACTGCCAGTTGAGCTGGTTGTTGGCGATGTCCCCGTCGACCAGCAGGTCCAGGAAGTGCCGGGCGCCCACCCGCCAGTCCACGTAGAGCGTCTTGGCCAGGAAGCTCGCGGCCAGCAGCCGGCCGCGGTTGTGCATCCAGCCCTCGTGGCGCAGCTGGCGCATCGCGGCGTCGACGATCGGATAGCCCGTACGGCCCTCGCGCCACGCCTCGATGTCGTCCCGGGCCGTCCGCTCGGTCCGCCAGCGGTCGTGCTTGGTGCGGTAGTCGGCGGTTGCCGCGGCCGGCCGGGCCGCCAGCACCTGGCGGTGGAAGTCGCGCCAGGCGAGCTGCCGTACGAAGGCCTCGGCGCCCGGGCCGCCCGCCGCGCGGGACCGGTGGACCAGATCGACGGGGGACAGCGTGCCGAAGTGCAGATGCGGGGAGAGCCGGGAGGTCGCGTCGCTGGCCAGGTCGTCGTGCCGGTCCTCGTAGGCCACGATGCCACGGCGCAGCCAGGCGCCGAACCGTTTGCGGCCCTCCGTCTCACCCCCCTCGGCCAGCCCCCCGGACACGCCCGCCACCGCGGCCCGCGACGGGAGCTGCTCGGACCCGACGCCCTCCGGCACCCGGATCGTGCGCGGCGGGCCGAGCGGGTCGCGCAGCCGCTGCTGCGACCACTGCCGGAAGTACGGGGTGAACACCGCGAAGTGGTCCGAGGAGGCCGGTGTCACCGTGCCCGGAGCGAGAGCCGTGGTCACCGTGTCGTGGACGTGCAGCCGGCGCCCGTCGGCCTCCAATGCCCGGCGCAGCCGCTCCTCCCTGCGGTGCGCGTAGGCGCTGACGTCGGCGGCCATGTGCACCTCGTCGGCGTCCGCCTCCGTGACCGCCTTGCACACCTCCTCGACCAGGTCGCCGGAGCGGACCACGAGCCGCCCGCCGCGTCGGCGCAGTCCCGCATCGAGATCGCGCAGACAGTCGGCGAGGAACGCGAGCCGGTTGGGCGCGGCGAACCCGGACGCCTCCACCGCGCGGTCGCGCACGAACAGCGGTACCACCTGCCGCGCGCCGTCCAGCGCTGCCCGCAGCGGCGGGTGGTCGTGCAGACGCAGGTCGGCGGTGAACAGGACGACCGAGACGTTCATGGCGCGGCTCCGGGACGAGACAAGGCGGACGGTGTACTGCTTCCGGCCCACGGGGCCCGGCGGATGCGGGACATCACCGCGCGGGCGCGCGTTCCCTCTCCCGGGGGAGCGTGGCCCTCGCGGCGGCGCGCGCGATGTTGCGCGCCATCCCGCCGAACACCACCGCATGGAACGGGGAGACGCCCCACCAGTAGACCTGGCCGAGCAGCCCGCGCGGATGGAACAGCGCGCGCTGCCGGTACCGGCAGCGCCCGGCACCGTCCCGCTCCGCGTACATCTCCAGCCAGGCCGGCCCGGGCAGCCGCATCTCCGCCCGCAGCCGCAGCAGTCGGCCCGGCTCGACCTCCTCCACCCGCCAGAAGTCCAGCGAGTCGCCGACCCGGAGCCGCTCGGCGTCCCGGCGGCCACGGCGCAGCCCCACGCCGCCCACCAGCCGGTCCAGATGGCCACGCACCGCCCAGGCGAGCGGGAAGGAGTACCAGCCGTTCTCGCCACCGATGCTCTCTATGACCCGCCACAGCTCCTCGGGCGGGGCGTCGACCTCGGTCTCCCGCACGTCCGTGTACAGGCTGCCGCCCGCCCAGTCCGGGTCGGTGGGCAGCGGATCGCTGGGTGCGCCCGGCGCCGCCGCCGACGACCAGCGGGTGGCGACCTGGGCCTCGCGCACGCGCTGCAGGGCCAGCCGTACCGCTTCGTCGAACGGCAGGGGATGCCCGGGCGGGTCCGGCACGTACGCCCCGATGTCGCGCTCGTGGCAGACCACCTCGTGGCGCAGCGACTCCGTCAGCGGCCGGGCGATGGCCGCGGGCACGGGCGTGACCAGGCCCACCCAGTGGCTGGAGAGTCCGGGGGTGAGGACCGGTACGGGCAGGATGAACCGGCGGGGCAGGCCCGCCACCGCCGCATAGCGGACCATCATCTCCCGGTACGTCAGGACGTCCGGCCCCCCGATGTCGAAGGCGCGGCTCACGTCCGCCGGCATGCCCGCGCTGCCGACCAGGATCCGCAGCACGTCCCGTACGGCGACGGGCTGGATGCGGGTGCGGACCCAGCTCGGGGTGACCATCACGGGCAGCCGCTCGGTGAGATAGCGCAGCATCTCGAAGGAGGCCGAGCCGGATCCGATGATCACAGCTGCCCGCAGCACCGTGGTGGGCACGCCGGAGTCCCGCAGGATGCGGCCGACCTCGGTGCGGGAGCGCAGATGCGGCGACAGCTCCCGCTCGGGCACGCCGTCGGGGGTGAGTCCGCCCAGGTAGACGATGCGGCGCACGCCCGCCGCCCGGGCCCGTGCGCCGAAGATCCGGGCCGCCCTGCGGTCCGTCTCCTCGAAGTCGTCGCCCGTGCCGAGCGCATGCACCAGGTAGTAGGCCACCTCGACGTCGCGCAGGGCCTCGGCGACCGAGTCCGGGTCGGTGACGTCCCCGCGCACCACCTCCACGTCGCCCGCCCAGGGGTGGTCGCGGAGCTTGCCGGGGGAGCGGGCGAGACAGCGCACCCGAAGGCCGGCGGCGAGGAGCTCCGGGACGAGCCTGCCGCCGATGTACCCCGTCCCGCCCGTCACCAGGCAGAGCGGGCCGCCCATGGTGTCGTCGCCGTGCATCGGATCGATTCCTTCGAGTCGTCGCGGGGGTGTGGTCCGGGTTCCCCCGTGGATCTATTCCTCACGGGCGGGCCATCCGGATGCGGGAGCCTGGGACGGTCGTTCCGGTACGCCGGCTGCCGACGCCGGCGGCCCGGCGCGCCGGGTCTTCCGCGCGCCCGTCCCAAGGTCCTGCACATGAGCGAACCGGTCGGGGGCAGACGGGAGATATGGGCCCCAGGCGGTCCGGTCGGCCCTCGACGCAGGAGGTGTCTGCTGTCATGAGCACGAAGGTGTTGGAGCGGTTCCCCGCCGGGGCGCCACGCGGATCGTGGCCCGCGGAGGAGTACGCGGCCGCGCGCCGCGCCGAGGGCGAGCCCGCGACGGTGGTCATGGACCTGAAGTCGGACGCCTTCCTGGTCGTGGTGCCGGCCCCGGAGGAGGCCTGACCACACCGAGCGGCCGCGGACGTCGAGGGCGACCGCGGCACCACGGACCGCTCACGCCCTGCCCGCGTCGGCCAGCGCCCGCAGATGCGCCTTCCGTGTCTCCGTCGTCTGGTCCTGCACCAGCAGGAACAGTCCCTCCCGGGCCAGCCGTTGGGCGCGGCTGGTCAGTGCCATCGCGCGTCCGCCGCCGGCCACCACCGCTGCGGTGGTGGCCGCACCGAGCACCTCGTACGCCTGCGCCCGTACGGCCAGCCGCTCCTCGGCCCGCTCCAGCGGCACCGGATGGTCGGCCAGGGCGTAGGCCCGGCGGCGGACGTCGGCGAGGCGGGCGCGCAGCGGGGCGGCCGTCTCCTCGTCCAGCAGGGTCAGCGCGGCCTCGGCGATGCCGAAGACCGCGGGGTTGGCGTTGAGGGTCCTGGCCCGGTCCCGCGCTGCCAACGCCTCGTACGGCAGCCGCAGGGCCACTGCCTCGTCGGGCACCTGCAGACCGTCCAGCTCCAGCGACACGGTACGGGCGGCCGTGAGCGCCGCGAGGCGCAGCGGTGGCGAGGACCGCAGCCCGGGCTGCTCCCGCGCCTCGACGAAGACGGCCAGCACCTCACCCGCGTCCGTCACCCCGGCGAGCAGCATCACGTCGTTCAGACCCCACCCCGTGTACCAGGGGACGGTCCCGTCGAACCGCCACCCGTCGCCCGCCCGCCGGACCCGCACCGGGACACGCGGATACGACCGCACGTGCGCGTACGCCACCCCGGACAGCAGCTCTCCTCGCGACAGCGGGCCCAACAGCCGCTCCCGCACGGGCAGTTCGCCCTGAGCCAGGGTCCGCACCGGCGTGTGGTGCTGCGTCTGCACGAACCACGTCGAACAGCACGCACCGGCCAGGATCTCCGCGGTCTGCCGCAGCACGGCCGGCGGCGCACCCGCGCCCCCGTACTCGACGGGGGCGGCCACGCCCAGCAGCCCGGATCGCTTCACCGCCTCGATGTGGCTCGCGGGAACCCCCTCCTGGTCCACCCGCTCGGCCTCGGGGACGAGCAGCTCGTCGGCGAGCAGCCGGGCGCGGGTGACGAGCGGATGTTCGCTGATGGTCATGCGGGAGATTCTTCCGAAGATCTCCGCCGAATATTTCTTCCGGATCGGTGGGGCCGGGTGTCGATCCGGCCCCGTGCCGTTCGTGTAGGAGGTGACAGGCACCCCGGACACGGGGAAGACGCCCGGCAGGGTGCCGGGCAGACGCCAAGGAGGACGTCATGAAGCACTACCTGCTCAGCGTGGTCCAGCCGGCCGGCGGACAGCCGCCCGCCCCCGACGCGCTCGCCGCGATCATGCGCGACGTCGAGGCCTTCAACGACGAACTGCGCGCGGCCGGCGCCTGGGTCTTCGCCGGCGGACTGCACGGCCCGGAGACCGCCACCGTGCTCCGTCCCGAGGGCGGCGACGTCCTCATCACCGACGGGCCCTTCGCCGAGGGCAAGGAGTACCTGGGCGGACTCTGCCTGATCCGGGCCGCCGACCTGGACGAGGCCCTGGAGTGGGGCCGCAAGGCCGCCCTGGCCACCACCCTGCCCATCGAGGTACGGCCCTTCGTGGACCAGCACTGATGGGCGACGCCCCGGACACCGAGGCCGTCTTCCGCGCCGAGTACGGGCGCGCGGTCTCCGTCCTCACCCGCTTCCTCGGCGACATCGACCTCGCCGAGGAAGCGGTGCAGGACGCCTTCGCCACCGCGGTGCGCACCTGGCCGGAGACCGGCGTGCCGCCGAGCCCGGCCGGCTGGATCATCACCACCGCACGCAACCGAGCCATCGACCGGGTGCGCCGCGAGTCCACCCGGGACGCGCGGCACGCCGAGGCCGTCCTGCTGTACGCGCCCCACGCACCGCCCGAGGAGGGCCCCGTGCGCGACGACCGACTCCGCCTGATCTTCACCTGCTGCCACCCGGCCCTCGCCCTGCAGTCCCGGGTCGCCCTCACTCTGCGCCTTCTCGGCGGTCTGAGCACCGCCCGGATCGCCCGCGCCTTCCTCGTCCCCGAGCCCACGCTCGCCCAGCGTCTGGTGCGGGCCAAGGCCAAGATCCGCGACGCGGGCATCCCGTACCGCGTGCCCCGTGACGCCGATCTGCCCGACCGGCTCGGCGGTGTCCTCGCCGTCGTCTACCTGATCTTCAACGAGGGCTACACCGGCGATCCCGCCCTCTGCGCGGAGGCCGTACGGCTCGGCCGGCTGCTGGCCGAGCTGATGCCGGACGAACCCGAGGTCACCGGCCTGCTCGCCCTGATGCTGCTGATCGAGGCCCGGCGGCCGGCCCGGCTGGACGCCGACGGCACCCTGGTCCCGCTGTCCGAGCAGGACCGCACCCGGTGGGACCGCGACCTGATCGCCGAGGGCCAGGACCTGGTCCGCCGCTGTCTGCGCCGCGACCGGCCGGGGCCGTACCAGATCCAGGCCGCGATCAACGCCGTGCACAGCGACGCACCGGCCGCCGCCGCCACCGACTGGGGGCAGATCCTGCGCCTGTACGACCAGTTGACGGCCGTCGCCCCGACGCCGGTCGTCGCGCTCAACCGGGCGGTCGCGGTCGCCGAGGTCGAGGGTCCCGCGCAGGCTCTCGGGCTGGTCGACGCCCTCGACCTGCCCCGCTACCACGTCCTGCACGCCGTCCGCGCCGATCTGCTGCGCCGCCTGGGCCGCTACGAGGAGGCCGCTGGGGAGTACGGCCAGGCCGTCGAACACGCCGGGAGCGAGGCCGAGCGGGCCTGGCTGGACCGGCGCCGAAGGGAACTCGGCCGCCGGACGACGTGACCTCCGTCACCGATGCGCGTCGGTGGAATTTACTTGGGCATCTCAAAGGTTGGCATTTACATCTGACTGTTGGAGACCCTACGCTCGGGCCGACCAGCCCGTGCACCACCTGCGAGGCACCCGTGACCCACCCCACCCCCGAGCAGCCCGCCGATGCCGTAGCGCGGCTGCGCGCCACCTTCCGCACCGGCCGCACCAAGCCCGTCGAGTGGCGCACCGGCCAGCTCCGGCGTCTGCGCGCGATGCTCACGGAGAACGGCGCCGACCTCGCCGCCGCCCTCCACGCCGACCTGGGCAAGAGCAGCACCGAGGCCTACCGCACGGAGATCGACTTCACCGTCCGCGAGATCGACCACACCCTCGACCACCTGGACGAGTGGCTGCGCCCGGAGTCCGCCCCCGTCCCGGCCCACCTCGGCAGCGACGCGACGGCCTGGACGCAGTACGACCCCCTCGGTGTCGTCCTCGTCATCGCCCCCTGGAACTATCCGGCCCAGCTCCTGCTCGCCCCCATGGTCGGCGCGCTGGCCTCGGGCAACGCGGTCGTGGCCAAGCCGAGCGAACTGGCCCCGGCCACCTCGGCCGCTCTGGCAGGGCTCATCCCCGCCCACCTGGACACCGACGCGGTCGCCGTCGTCGAGGGCGGCGTCGCGGAGACCACGGCCCTGCTGGCCGAGCGCTTCGACCACATCTTCTACACCGGCAACGGCACCGTGGGCCGCATCGTGATGCGCGCCGCGGCCGAGCACCTCACCCCGGTCGCCCTCGAACTGGGCGGCAAGTCCCCGGTGTTCGTCGACCGGGGCACCGACCTCGACACGGTCGCCGACCGGCTGGCGCGCGGCAAGTTCCTCAACGCGGGCCAGACCTGTGTCGCCCCCGACTACGTCCTCACCGATCCGGAGACCGCCGCCGCCCTGGAGCCCGCGCTGGTCCGAGCCGTCGAGGCCCTCTTCGGCACCGACCCGGCAGCCTCGCCCGAGTACGGCCGGATCGTCAACGAGCGCCACTTCGACCGGATCTTCGCCCTGCTCGACTCCGGCCGGGTGGCGGTCGGCGGAGGGAGCGACCGCAGGGCCAAGTACATCGCGCCGACCGTGCTCGCGGACGTCGACCCGGCCTCGCCCGTGATGCAGGAGGAGATCTTCGGCCCCATCCTGCCCATCGTCACCGTGCCCGGTGCGGACCAGGCGATCGACTTCATCAACGACCGCGACAAGCCGCTCGCGCTGTACGTCTTCACCGAGTCCGAACACACCCGCGGGCGCTTCGCCGCCGAGACCTCCTCCGGCGGCCTCGGCTACGGCCTCCCGCTCGCCCATCTCACCGTCTCCGACCTGCCCTTCGGCGGCGTCGGGGAGAGCGGCACGGGCAGTTATCACGGGCGCTACTCCATCGAGACGTTCAGCCACCGCAAGGCCGTGCTGGCCAAGCCGCTCGGCTGAACGGACGGTTCCGGGGCAGGTGTGCGAAACTCCGCCGATGACCGCTGAAACGATCACCGCGGACGCCTCCGGCACCTTCGTACTCGGCGACCTGCCCGTCCACCGCATCGGCTTCGGTGCGATGCGGCTGACGGGCAGCGCCGCCTTCCATCTGGGCACGGCCAGCGACCGCGCACGCTCGATCGCCGTCCTGCGCAGGGCCGTGGAACTCGGTGTGAACCACATCGACACGGCCGCCTTCTACTTCTCCTCCCTGCGGTCCGCCAACGAACTCATCAACACCGCCCTCGCGCCGTACGCCGACGACCTCGTCATCACCACCAAGGTCGGCCCCTTCCGCGACTACTACGGCGAATGGGGTCCCTCGGCCCGCCCCGACCAGCTGCGCGGCCACGTCGAGGAGAACCTGCGTCAGCTCGGCCGGGACCACCTCGACGTCGTCAACTTCCGGCGGCAGCGACAGGACTCCATCGCCGAGCACTTCGGCGCCCTCGCCGAGCTGCGGGAGGCGGGGCTGATCCGGCACCTCGGCGTCTCCGGCGTCGAACCGCGCCACCTCGCCGAGGCGCTGGAGATAGCCCCGGTCGTGTGTGTGCAGAACCGGTTCGCACTCGACCGCCCCGATCCCGTCGACGACGACATGCTGCGGATCTGCGGTGAACGCGGCATCGCGTTCGTACCCTTCTACGCCGTCGCCGGCGAGGCCGGGCCGCGGGCGGCGGCCGACACCCATGACGACGACGTGCTCGCCATCGCCCGCGCACACGGCGTGAGCCCCGCACAGGTCCGCATCGCCTGGACCCTCCACCAGGGCCCGCACGTCCTCGCCATCCCCGGTACCGGCAACCCGGACCACCTGACCGAGAACGTCGCCGCGGGCGCCCTGCGGCTCACCCAGGACGACCTGGCCCGGCTGGACGCGCTGCACGCCAGGACCGGCTGAGGGCTCGCCGGGCGGGGCCCG
>NZ_JBFAET010000287.1:0-8546 GCF_040642095.1 Streptomyces sp. NPDC020362 | reverse complement strand
CGGCGTCGCGAACATCAGCAGCATGATCGTGCCGTGCATCGTGAACGCCTGGTTGAACTGCTCGTTCGACATGATCTGCAGGCCCGGACGGGCCAACTCGGCGCGCATCAGCAGCGCCATCACACCACCGATCAGGAAGAACCCGAACGCTGTGACCAGATAGAGCGTTCCGATCGTCTTGTGATCGGTGGTCGTCAGCCACCGTACGGCCCTGATGTCTTGGATCCTCTTCACGCCCCGCCTGTGTCCGCGCCCGGCCCGTGGGTCACACTCGGACGGCGCGAGGAACATCACGGAAGAAGGGTGTGACGATCCGGGGGGTGCCGGACACGAACGGAACATGAGCAACGACGAGATCTTCGCCGCTGCCTATCGCGAGCACTACTGGGCGGTCAGCCGTTATGTCGCAAGGCGACTTCCGGGGCGGGCCGACGAGGTGGAGGAAGTGGTGGCGGAGGTGTTCACGGTGGCCTGGCGCCGCCGGGCCGACCTGCCCGCATCGCCGCTGCCCTGGCTGTACGGCGTGGCACGCAACTGCCTGGCCAACGCGGTACGCGGCTACGGACGCCGACGGCGGCTGGTGGACCGGATGGGCAACGACGAGGCCGCGCACGGCCGGCACATCGTGGACAGCCCCGACGCGGAGGCCCCCGGCGCCTGGGTGCACGAGGCGCTGGCCCGGCTGTCCCCGGCGGACCAGGAGGTGCTGCGTCTCGCGGCGTGGGAGGAGCTGGGTGCCGACGACATCGCGGTCGCCCTCGGCTGCGGCAGACGGGCCGCGGCGATGCGCCTGCACCGGGCGCGCAGCCGCCTCAGAGCCGAGATCGACCGGATGCGTCCCGCCGCGACCGAGAGGTATTCCGCCCCCGTGGCCGCCCCCGCCGACGCGAGTCTCTGCAAGGACCACCGACATGGCTGACGAACTCGAACTCCTGCGCCGGGCCAACCCGGCGCCGACCGACGGCCCCCGCTTCGGCGACGGGCCGCTGGACCACGGTGCCGAGCGGCACCTGGAGCGGCTGCTGCGCGACGAGGACCGTCCGCGGCGCCGTCCGCGGCTGCTCCCGGCGCTCCCCGGTCGTGGCCCGCGCGCCCGGCTGGTCTGGGGCCTCGCCGCCACCGTCGTCGTCTTCGCGATCGCCCTCGACGCCGTGCTCGGCGGCCCGAGCACCCCGACGGCCGTCGCCGCGCCGCGACCGCTGGCCGTCCACCTCAACTCCACGCCCGTACCGCTGAGGGACATGGTCGCCCTCGCCGACGCGGCCGCGTCGGGCGGCTCACCGCGGCTGCGTCAGGGCACGCACGTGCAGACGTGGAGCCTCAGCCTGGGCGACGAGAAGCCGCCCGTCACGCTTCCCGAGGAGCGGGTGGTGCGCTGGCGGGCGGACGCCACCCACACCGAACTGGTCGTGGCGACCGACCCGCTCAGGCCCGGCCGCCCGGTCCTGACCGACGAGGGCGACAACCCGCACGAGGTGGCGGACGGCCATGTGATCAGCCGCACCACGTACCCGCCGATGTGGAGCGACGCCCCGCCCGAGGGCACCCCGCCGCACACCGCGGCGGCCCTGAGCGCCTACCTCACCGAGATCGCCCGTCCCCAGGTCGACCGCAGCACGGCTCCGCTGAGCACCGCGGAACTCTTCGACGCCGCGGCGGAACTGCTCGACCACTGGACCCTCGGCGCCCGCGAGTCGGCGGCCCTCGTCCGGCTGTTCGCCGGGGCCAAAGGGCTGCGGCCGGCCGGCGGGGTGACCGACCGCCTCGGCCGCGCCGGCCGGGCCTACGTGTACGACGCCGGAGCCATCCGGCACATGCTGATCCTGGAACCGCGCACCGGCGCCGTCCTCGGTATGGAGTACACCTTCACCAAGGACGACCCCGCATACCGGGTGAAGGCCGGGGACGTCATGGGGTACAGCGCCTGGATGCGCTGATCACACCCCGAGCTGCCGGGCGGCGGCGGTCACGGTCTGCTCCAGCAGCGTGGCGATCGTCATCGGGCCGACCCCGCCCGGCACCGGGGTGATCAGCGAGGCCCGCTCGACGGCCGAGTCGAAGTCGACGTCGCCGACGTTGCCGGGGTTGTAACCGGCGTCGACGACGACCGCGCCCGGCTTGATGTCCTGTCCCCGGATCAGCTGCGGCCGTCCGACGGCGGCGACGACGATGTCCGCCTCCCGGACCGCGGCGGACAGGTCCCCGGTCCGCGAGTGGCAGTACGTCACCGTCGCGTCGCGGGCCAGCAGCAGCATGCCCACCGGCTTGCCGAGGATCGCGCTGCGGCCCACCACCACGGCCCGCTTCCCCGCCGGGTCGACGTCGTAGGCGTCGAGCAGCCGGAGGATGCCGCCGGGCGTGCAGGACACGAACCCCGGCAGGCCGAAGCTCATCGTCGCGAAGGAGGCGAAGGTGACGCCGTCGACGTCCTTCTCCGGCGCGATCGCCTCGAACGCGGCCCGCTCGTCGACGTGGTCGCCGACCGGGTGCTGGAGCAGGATGCCGTGCACGGCCGGGTCGGCCGACAACTCCCGCAGCGTGCCCACGAGTTCCGCGGTGGTCGTGCCGGCGGGCAGCGCCACGTGACGCGAGGCGATACCGGCCTTGCGGCAGCGGTTCTGCTTCATGCGGACGTAGGTGACGGACGCCGGGTCCTCGCCGACCAGCACCGTGGCCAGACAGGGTGTGCCGCCCGTCCGTTCGGTGAGATCGGCGGCCCGCTGCGCGGTCTCCTCGACGATGCGGCGGGCGAGGGCGGTGCCGTCCATGAGCCGGGCCTGAGTCATGTGCGCTCCTGAGGTGATCGACCTTCATCGCCCAGGCGCGCGGCATTCAGCACGGGCCGCTCCCCGGTGGTGCTCCACCTCAGCGCCAGTCACGGCCCGCCCACAGCCTAACCGAGGGCGCGGAGCCCGCTGTGGCCGCATCGGGAGCGGCGGTTCTGTGCGGGATCCACGCCGACAGGAGCCGACAAGAAGGGCGACAGCCCGGACACCTCGGCCATGACCGCCGACGGGGCGGGGTACGGCTCACCGGAGCCGGGCATGCCGCGTGCGAGGCGTATGCGGCAGGGGCGGATGCGGGCACGAGCGCGCTGCCCGCAGTGCTGACCGGAGGAGAACGAGCGACGCCTGCAGACCTGCTGCCGAAACCGGTCCCGGCCGCCGGGCACGGGCCCGGCCCAGCGTCGCGCGGGCCGAGAAGGTCCAGGCCAGCCGGGAGGTGACCTGGACCCTCGCCGTCTTCCTTCCTACTCGTCCCATGCCTGGACCAGGATCTGCTCGGCGATCTTTCCATCACGCAGCGTGACCATCGACTCGGCGAGGACGCGGGTGCCGTCCGCGTACTGGCAGGACTCGCTGTAGGCGGCCCGGTCGCCCTGGATGATGCACTGGTCCAGCTTGTGCGTCATGTCGCGGCTGTAGACGTCCTGGAGCATCTCGCCTATCTGGCTCCGGCCGTGCAGGATCTTGGGATGGCTCGGCTGGGTGTTGCGGTCGATGATGCGGACCTCCGCATCCTCCGCGTAGAGCGACAGAAGGGCGCCTTCGGACTTCCCTTCTATGCCCCGGCGCAGCGTCTCGGTGTCGAAGGCTGTCGCGGTGCCCATGGTTGACCTCCTTCGGGCGTCCGCGGCCCGGCGGGGGAGCGGACCGCAACGCGCCCCACCTTCGAGACTCCTCCGCCCGGGCGGGCACGGCAAGCGCGGCCGGCGGCGCTCCGCCTGACGGGTGAGCGCCGTAGGGCGACCGTGTCCGTCCGGCGCCCGGCGCCGTTGCTGGAGGCATGATCTCAACACGACGTATCGTCGCCGCCGTCGGCCTGGCCGCCGGGGTCACGGGTCTTGTCGCGCCGCTCGCGAACGCGGCCGGTGCGAGCACTCCGCACACGGGGCAGAGCAACCCGATGACCACCGTGGACCCGCAGAAGGTCGGCGAGATCCCCGCCCAGCGCAAGTCCCGGGCCCCGAGGGTCGCGGTGCGCACCGGGGCGCTGGACAAGCTCGACGAGCTGAACCGGCTGGACGAACTGGGCCAGGTCACCGACCTCACCGCACCGTGAGCGGCCCGCCGCCCGCCGTCGGGCCCTGAACCTTTCGTGTCGGTGAGGGCCGTCCCCGCCGGGACGGCCCTCACCGTTGTCCTCCGGCGGTCCGCCGACCGGGAACCGCCGTCGGCCGGAAAGATCCCCCCGCCCCCGGCCGGAAAGATCCACTGGCGCCGCCGCGCTCCGTGCCGTCGGCGATCGGTCGCGCGTAGGGTCGGCTCCGAAGGCACATCGAGGAAAAGGGGCCAGGCCATGGCGCAGGAAGTCCGCGGCGTAATCGCACCGGGGAAGGACGAGCCCGTACGGGTCGAGACGATCGTGGTACCGGACCCGGGGCCCGGCGAGGCCGTCGTGCGCATCCAGGCCTGCGGCGTCTGTCACACCGATCTGCACTACAAACAGGGCGGAATCTCGGACGAGTTCCCCTTCCTGCTCGGCCACGAGGCCGCCGGCGTCGTGGAGTCGGTCGGCGAGGGCGTCACCGACGTGGCACCCGGTGACTTCGTCGTCCTCAACTGGCGTGCCGTGTGCGGGAATTGCCGGGCCTGTCTGCGCGGCCGGCCCTGGTACTGCTTCAACACCCACAACGCGCGGCAGAGGATGACCCTCGCGGCCACCGGCCAGGAACTCTCCCCGGCGCTCGGCATCGGCGCGTTCGCCGAGAAGACGCTCGTGGCGGCCGGACAGTGCACCAAGGTCGACCCGGCCGTCTCCCCGGCCGTGGCCGGACTGCTGGGCTGCGGTGTGATGGCCGGCATCGGCGCCGCTATCAACACCGGCAACGTCGGCCGCGGCGACTCCGTCGCCGTCATCGGCTGCGGCGGCGTCGGCGACGCGGCCATCGCCGGATCGAACCTGGCCGGCGCGGCGAAGATCATCGCTGTGGACATCGACGACCGCAAGCTGGAAAAGGCCCGCGCGCTGGGCGCCACCCACACGGTCAACTCCACGATGACCGACCCGGTCGAGGCCGTTCGTGAGCTGACGCACGGCTTCGGCGCCGACGTCGTCATCGAGGCGGTCGGCCGCCCCGAGACGTACAAGCAGGCCTTCTACGCCCGCGACCTGGCCGGCACGGTCGTCCTGGTCGGCGTCCCCACCCCCGAGATGAAGCTCGAACTGCCCCTGCTGGACGTCTTCGGACGCGGCGGAGCGCTCAAGTCCTCCTGGTACGGCGACTGCCTGCCCTCCCGGGACTTCCCGATGCTGATCGACCTGCACCTGCAGGGCCGGCTGCCGCTGGACGCGTTCGTGACCGAGACCATCCAATTGGACGAGGTGGAGAAGGCGTTCGACCGCATGCACCAGGGTGACGTGCTGCGTTCGGTGGTGGTGCTGTGATGACCACGCGCATCGAACGGCTCGTCACCAGTGGGCAGTTCACCCTCGACGGCGGCACCTGGGACGTCGAGAACAACGTGTGGATCGTCGGCGACGAACGCGAAGTGATCGTCATCGACGCCGCCCACGACGCCGAGGCCATCGCCGACGCGGTGGCCGACCGGCGGCTGAGCGCCATCGTGTGCACCCACGCCCACAACGACCACATCAATGCCGCGCCCGCCCTCGCGGAGCTGACCGGCGCCACGATCTGGCTGCACCCCGACGACCTGCTGCTGTGGAGGATGACCCACCCGGGCCGCGAGCCCGATCGTCATCTGGCCGACGGCCAGGTCCTGGAGACCGCCGGCGCCGACCTGACCGTCCTGCACACCCCCGGCCACGCCCCCGGCGCTGTCTGCCTGTACGAACCCGGGCTCGGCGTCGTCTTCACGGGCGACACCCTCTTCCAGGGCGGCCCCGGTGCCACGGGACGGTCGTACTCCCACTTCCCGACGATCATCGACTCCATCCGAGACCGGCTCCTCACCCTCCCGCCGGACACCAAGGTCCTCACCGGGCACGGCGACCCCACCACCATCGGCGCCGAGGCACCCCATCTGGAGGAGTGGATCGAGCGCGGGCACTGACCGCAGGGTCGCCCTGCGATCACGGCCATGACCACCGGCACACTCGAAACACTCCACGACGTGCGCATTCTGCGCTGCAGCCCCGGAGGCCCCGTGCTCGACGGCGAGGGAGCGGCCCTCGATCCGATCGGTGACGCGAGAGGGCGGGGCGCGGAACTCGTTGTGGTGCCGGTGGTTCAGGTCGCGGACGAGTTCTTCCGGCTGCGGCCGGGCGTGGCCGGTGCGGTCCTGCAGAAGCTCGTGAACCACCGGCTGCGGCTCGCCGTCGTCGGCGACACCTCCCGGCGCGTCGACGCGGGCGACGCGCTGCGGGACTTCGGGTACGAGTCGAACCAGGGCCGCCGGCTCTGGATCGTGACCGGCCACGAGGACCTGGACGACAGACCCCGCCGCTGAGAAAAGCCGACAGAAGATGTCGGGCTTTCCCGCGACAGTGGGGGACGACAGCAGTGGTGCCGTACGGGAGGTCGGACATGTCAGGGCCGTTGCAGGACAAGGTGGCGCTGGTCGCCGGGGCGACCCGGGGCGCCGGACGCGGCATCGCCGTCGAACTCGGCGCGGCCGGCGCCACGGTCTACGTCACCGGGCGCACCACGCGCGCCCGCCGCTCCGAGTACGACCGCCCCGAGACCATCGAGGACACCGCCGGCCTCGTCGCCGAGGCGGGAGGACACGGCATCGCTGTCCCCGTCGACCACCTGGACACCTCCGCCGTACGGGACCTCGTGAACCGCATCGCGGACGAACAGGGCCGCCTGGACGTCCTCGTCAACGACGTCTGGGGCGGCGAGAAACTCTTCGAGTGGGACACCCCGGTGTGGGAGCACGACCTCGACAACGGGCTCCGGCTGCTCCGGCTCGCCGTCGAGACGCACGCCGTCACCAGCCACTTCGCCCTGCCGCTCCTGCTGCGCCGGCCCGGCGGCCTGGTGGTGGAGGTCACCGACGGCACCGCGGAGTACAACCGTGACACCTACCGGGTGAACTTCTTCTACGACCTCGCCAAGGCGTCCGTCCTGCGCATGGCCTTCGCTCTGGGACACGAACTCGGCCCCCGCGGTGCCACCGCCGTCGCGCTCACCCCCGGCTGGCTGCGCTCGGAGATCATGCTGGAGGCCTTCGGCGTACGCGAGGACAATTGGCGCGACGCCCTGGCCCGCGAACCGCACTTCGCGATCTCCGAGACCCCGCGCTACGTCGGCCGTGCCGTCGCCGCACTCGCCGCGGACCCCGACGTGGCCCGCCACAACGGGCAGTCCCTCTCCAGCGGCGGCCTCGCCCGGGAGTACGGGTTCACCGACCTCGACGGCAGCAGGCCCGACGCCTGGCGGTACCTGGTCGAGGTACAGGACGCCGGCAAGCCGGCTGACGCGAGCGGCTACCGATGAGCGAGGACCGCCGGAACAGCGGCACGGACGTACGACCTCTGTCGGGGTGATCACCCGCGGCCCTACGGTCACCCCCATGACCGATCTCAAGCGCTTCGCAGGACACGGAGTTCTCGTCACGGGCGCGGCCCGCGGCATCGGCGCCGCCGTCGCCCGGCGGCTCGCCGGGGAAGGCGGGCGGGTCCTGGTGACCGACCGGGACCTGCCCGAGGCCGAGCGGACCGCCGCCGCCCTGCGCCGGCAGGGCGGCACCGCCGAGGCGTTCGCGTGCGACGTCGGGGACCGGGCATCGGTCGAAGCGGCCGTGGCCCGTGCCGTCGCCGCCTTCGGCTCGCTCGACGTACTCGTCACCTGTGCCGCCCACTGCACCCCCGACGTACCGCTCTTCGAGGACGACCCCGACGAGGCGTGGGCCCGCGACCTCGACATCACCCTCACCGGCGCCTACCGCTGCTGCCGCGCGGCCCTGCCGCATCTCGCCGCCTCCGGACGCGGAGCCGTCGTCGGCATCGGCTCCGTCAACGGCCTGCAGGACTTCGGCAACCACGCCTACAGCGCCGCCAAGGCCGGCCTCGGCTCGCTCACCCGGACCCTCGCCGGGCACGTGGCCGCCCGGGGCGTGCGCGTGAACCTCGTTGCTCCCGGCACGGTCCGCACCTCCGCCTGGGAAGGGCGCGACGACGAACTCGACGCCGTCCGAGCCCTCTACCCGCTCGGCCGGGTCGGCGAGCCCGCGGACATCGCCGCCGCGGTCGCCTTCCTCGCCTCCCGTGACGCCGCCTGGATCACCGGCACCACCCTGGTGGTCGACGGCGGACTCACTGCCGTGCACACCGGGTTCCGCGCGGCGCTCGGGCAGAGTTGAAGCAGTCAGCCCGAGGCCGCCGCCAGCACGTCCAGGACCCGCCGCACATCGGCCTCGGTCGTACGCCAGTTGCTGAACGCGGCCCGCAGCGCGGGCACCCCGCCGTACACCGTCGGCGTCAGATACGCCTCCCCGGAGTCGGCGACCGCCCGCGCCAGCGCGTCCACCCGCTGCTGCGAGGGGTCCCCGGCGAGCGTGAAGCACACGACGTTGAGCCGGACCGGGGCCAGCAGGCGCAGGCCGGGCAGGGCGTCGATGCCCTCGCCCAGGCGGCGG
>NZ_JBFAET010000286.1:0-8693 GCF_040642095.1 Streptomyces sp. NPDC020362 | reverse complement strand
CGCCCCGACTGGATCGGTGAGGTCTTCGAAGTGCGGCGCAGCATCGGAGCGCTGATCGCCGAGCGGGCCGCGGCCCGGGCAACCCGCCGGCAACGGGCGGAGCTCCGCGCGCTGCTGGCGGCCGTCGGGGACGCGGCCGACACCGACGCCGTACAGCTCGCGGACATCGAGGTCCACCGCGCCCTGGCCCGCGCCACCGGCAACCGTGTCTACGTCCTGCTGACCAACACCCTCTTCAACGCCTATCTGCCGGTGCGCGCCGCGCTCAGGGGACCGTTCACCGACGCCCGGGTGGCCCGCGGGCGGCTGGAACCGGTGGTCGACGCGGTGGAGGCCGGCGACGAGACCGGCGCCCGACGGGCGGCCGAGGAGTATCTGACGACGACCGAGCGGATCATGCTGGAGGGCCTCGCATGAGCGCGCCGACGACCACACCCGCCGCCACGCGCCATGCCCCACCCACTCGCGGCACCCTCTTCCGCGAGACGATGCTCGGCACACTGCGACGTGACGACGAGGACCGTGTCCGCCGGGTTCGCCTGGATCTCACGGTGACGGCGGATCGACACCTACGGCTTCTCGGCACCACGCAGGCCCGCGCCACCGGCCGGATACGGATCGCAGGATGGGCCGACGACCCAGCCGCCGACGGCGAGTTGGAGATCTCGCCGCTCGCACGACACAGGATCCGCTACCGCATCGCCTTCACGGCCGACGGCCGCCGACTGACCCTCGACGGCTGGAAATCCGTCACCCCGCGCTGTCCTGTGGCCTCGATGACGGTGCTGCCGTACACCCTCTACGAGGACGGCGCACGGATCGGCACGGGCACCCTGCGCTTCCCCCTCGGCACACAACTCCTCCCGTTCCTCGCCAGTTTCCGGTTCCCACGGCGCGAGGACCCCGGCGCGATCCTCGCGCCCCGCTGGCGCGGCGAGCCGGGCCGCACCGAGGTCTGGTACACCACCCTCACCGACCCGGACACCGGCACCGGACTGTGGCTGCACCACGAACTGACCGCACCGGCGGACGGATCCGCACCCTACGCGCACGGCTGGGCCGCGGTCTTCCCCAAGGACGGCCCCGTGCGGCACGCGCGCTTCGGCCCCGCCGCGTGGACACCCGTGGAGCACGGCTTCAGGGCCGACGGGGTCGAGGCCGGGCCCGGACGTCTGTCGGGGTCGGCCGAGGGCGGCGCCCTGCGCTGGGACCTGACCGAACGGCCCACGGACCAGCCGCTGTTCACCTTTCCCCGCTGGTCCTGGCGCCGGCCCCTGCTGCCTGCCGCCCAGCTGCTCCCCGCCGCCCGGGCCTCCTACGACGGCACCTTCACCGCCGACGACACCAGTCTGACCCTTACCTCGGCCCCGGGTGCGTCCGCCCGGATCTACGGCCACGGCAACGCCCGCCGCTGGGCCTGGCTGCACGCCGACCTCGGCGGCGGAGACGTCCTGGAGATCGTCGCCGCCGTCTCCATGCGCCCCGGACTGCGCAGGCTTCCCCCCTTGGTCTTCCTCCGACTGCGCCGGCAGGGCCGCACCTGGCCCCGCCGTGCCGAGCGGACCGCGGTCGGCTGGGCCGGAGCGGGGCGCTTCCGCGCCGGCATCGCCCTGCCCACGTGGACGGTCACCGGCCGCGCCGGCCTGCGCCGCATCCGCGTAGCGGTCACCCAACCACCTGACCGAACCCTCGCCCTCGACTACACCGACCCCGACGGCAGTCGCGCGACATGCCACAACAGCGAGCGCGCCGACGCGCACGTCCTGCTGGAACGGTGGTGGTTCGGAGGCTGGCGCACCGAGGCCGAATGGACCTTGGAGGGCACCGCACACGCGGAGGTGGGGACCCGATGAGCCTCACCGGCCTCGTGGCCGCCCTCGTCGCCGACGACGGCACCACCGACTGGCCCCGGCGCGTGCCCGCCCGGCTGGAGGCCGTCCTCACGGCGATGCCGCTCGCCGCCCGGGCCGGCCTGCGGGCAGCGGCGCACGGCATGGACGCCTACTCCCTGGCGCGCACCGGACGCACCCTGGACGCACTCACCGCGCCCGAACGCGACCGCGTGCTGGGCGAAGTCGGCGCACACCGCACGCTCCTGCCGCTCCTGGACGTGCTCAAGGTGCCCGTCCTTCTGGCGGCCGGAACAGAACGGATGCTTCAGAGCACTCCCGCACCGCATGCCCTCACGCCCGAGGACCCACCCCTCGATGTCACGCCCGCACACGCCTGGCCCGCGCGCTCCACGGCGGACGCCGTGGTCATCGGCTCCGGCGCGGGCGGTGCCATGGCCGCACGGACCCTGGCCCGCGCCGGACTGGACGTCGTCGTCCTCGAAGAGGGACAGCACCACCGCACCGCCTCCTTCGGCCGGCGCACACCCCTTGACCGGTTCACCGAGCTGTACCGGGACGGCGGAGCCACCGTCGCCCTCGGCAACCCACCCGTGCTGCTGCCGACGGGCCGAGCCGTCGGCGGCACCACGATCGTCAACTCCGGCACCTGCTACCGCACTCCGGACCATGTCCTCGACCGCTGGAGCAAGGACTTCGGATTCACACCCGCCGACGGCCTCGACCGGCATCTGGACGAGGTCGAGCGCACCCTGCGAGTGGCCACCCAACCCCTCGATGTGCTCGGTGCCAACGGCCGCATCGCACTCGCCGGTGCCCGTGAACTGGGCTGGCAGGCAGCGCCCCTGCGCCGCAACGCGCCCGGCTGCCGGGGCTCCTGCCAGTGCGTGGTGGGCTGCCCGACCGGCGCCAAACAGAGCGTGCAGCTCTCGGTGCTGCCCGACGCCTGCGCAGTGGGCGCACGCATCGTCACCGGTGCACGGGTCGAGCGCATCCTCGTCGACGCGGACCGTCCCTCAGGTCCGCACGCGTCCGGCGTGCGCGTCCTGCGGCACGACGGCGAGTCCGGGCCCGACGGCGCGTTCGAGATTCTCGCGCCCCTGGTCGTCGTAGCGGCGGGCGCACTGCAGTCCCCGCCGCTGCTGCGTCGCTCCGGCCTCGGCCGCCACCCCGGGATCGGCCGCAACCTGAGCATCCACCCGGCCACGAGCGTCGCCGGACGATTCCCCGAACCGGTCACCGCATGGAAGGGCGTGCTGCAGAGCGTCGGAGTGGAGGAGCACCACCCCCGGGGCGTCCTCATCGAAGCCACCGCCACCCCGCCCGGCATGGGCTCCTTCATCCTCCCCGGACTCGGCCGGGAACTGCGCCGCGAACTGGAGAACGCCGACCATCTCGCCACCCTCGGCGCGATGATCGCCGACCGCCCCTCCGGCCGCGTCCTCGGCCGCGGGCAGACGCTGATCCAGTACGACCTCGACCCCCGCGACGCAGGCCGTCTCATGCGCGCCGTCCGCGCCATGGGCGAGATGCTGTTCGCCGCGGGCGCCGAGGAGGTCCTCACCGGCATCCCGAGCACGCCCCGCGTGCGCAGCCTCGCGGAACTGGACACCGTCCTCGCCGGTACGAGCGCACGACGCCTCCACCTGTCGGCCTACCACCCCACCGGCACGGTCGCCGCGGGCGCAGACCCCGAGCGCTTCCCGGCCGACCCCTGGGGCCGGCTGCGCGGCGTGCACGGAGTACTGGTCGCGGATGCGGCGGTGCTCCCCAGCTGCCCTCAGGTCAACCCCCAGCTGAGCATCATGGCGGCGGCCCTGGCGATCGCCGAGGCGTCCGTCCGCACATGAGACGCAGGGCGGCGGTGCACCACAGGGCACGGCGAGGCCCGGAATTCCCAGCACCTTTCCCAGCGCCTTTCCCAGCACCCGCGCACGCCGCCCGCGGTGCGTCGGCAGCGGCCGGACACCACAGAGCCCCTCAGGACCGGTTCACCTGATTGAGTCCGCCGCTGCCGGGAACGCGGGCAGAACATCTCCCCTTTCCCATCGGGCACCTGTGCAGAGCGACTCCGCTTTCGCATCGGACGCTCGTGGAGGGCGACTCCTCATGTGCATCGGGTGCCCGCGCACAACCGCAGTACACCGAGCGTATTTCTACTCCAGTAGCTTTCACGCGGTGCAGTAGCTTGCCAACGCCGCCCGGAATCACCGGCTGCCGCACAGCAGAGCAACAGGAGAGTCGTACATGCCCCGAGGAGCGCCGTACCTTGCCGTGGCCGATGCGCTGCGCGCTCGGATTCTGGCGGGAGAATGGCGAATCGGGGATCGCCTGCCGTCCCGGGCACAACTCGCCGAGGAATACCGGGTCGGGCGCAACGTCATGCAGCGGTCCGTGGACCGTCTGATCATCGAGGGTCTCCTCGAAGGACGCGCGGGCTCCGGCACCTACGTCCGCATACCGCGCGAGCGCCTGCGCATGGTCCGCTCGCGGCACCGCGAACGCTGGGGCTCCCCGTCCCGCGTCGGCATGAACGAGCGAGGCCGGGCCAACGCCTGGGATTCACACAGCCAGGTGCGCGTCCCCGCCCCCGACGCCATCGCCGATCGGCTCGCCATCAGCCCCGGAGACCTCTGCGTCCGCACGCACTACGAATTCCTCGCCGACGGGCAGCCCGTGCAACTCTCCGAATCGTGGGAGCCGATGGCCATCACCGACGGAACGCCGGTCGTTCTGCCCGAGACGGGTCCCCTCGCGGGAAAAGGGGTGGTCGAGCGCATGCGCTCCATCGGCGTGTTCGTCGAGACGGTGGTCGAGCTGCCACGCCCGGCTCGCGCCACCCAGGCTCAGGCGAACCTGCTGGGGACAACCGTCGGGGACCTCGTCCTCCAGATCGAGCGGACCATTTACGACACCGGCGGACGCCCGGTGGAAACGGCCGACATCGTCATTCCGGACGCGCGGCGGGAAGTGGTCTACGAGTTCGGGATCGACCAGCCCTGGCCGGGCCCCTGCAGGCCGCCTGGTTCCCGCTCGTCAGTGGAGCGGCCTTTCAAAGCCGACGGCAGGTGACTCGCATGTGGAAATCCCTGCGCCTCGGACTCCTACGCGATCCGGACTTCGGGCGGTTGTTCGCCGCGACAGCACTCGGACAGCTGGGCGACCGCATCCTTTTCCTGGCGTTGCCGCTCGTCGCCATCGTGGCGTTGAGCGCCGACGAGTTCCAGGTCGGCTTGCTGACCGCCATGACCACGGCCGGATCGCTCCTGGTCGGACTGCCGGCCGGCGCATGGGTGGACCGCATGCGGAAGCGATCGGTGATGATCGGCACCGATCTCGTCAGGGCGCTCGTCCTGTTGACGATACCGATGGCGTGGTGGGCCGGCCTCCTGACGATCTGGTGGCTCTACGCCGTCGCACTCGTCCATGGAGTGCTGACCGTCTTCTTCGACGTCGCGTACGTCAGCTGTCTGCCGCACCTGGTGGGACGGGACAACCTCGTTGAAGGAAACTCGAAGCTCTCGGCCATACGCTCGGTGACCAGCATCAGCGGGCCGGCGGTGGCGGGCCCGCTGGTCGGCTGGGCCGGAGCCCCCGCAACCCTCCTGGCCAGTTCGGTCGGGATGGCCCTGTCGGGTGTGCTCGCGATCGGCATCCGCAAGGGCGAAAAGGAGCCGCAGCCGAGCACGCGCCCGCGACTGGGCCGGGACATCAGGGAGGGGCTGAAGTTCGTTCTCAGGCATCCCGCCCTGCGCGCAACCATCATGGGGGACGCGACGTTCAACCTCTTCCTGGTCATGTATCAGACCATGTTGCTGGTCTTCCTGAAGAGGGAGATGGGCCTCGGGTCCTCCGACATCGGCCTCGTCCTGTCGGGAATGGGATGCGGCGCGCTGCTGGGCGCGCTGCTGGCGACTCGGGTCTCGAAGCGGATCGGACAAGGCCCGGTCATCTGGATCGCGCCCCTCGTCACCTGTCCGCCGACCGCCTTGATGCCGTTGGCGCGCCCCGGCTGGAGCGTGTACGCGGCGGCGATCGGACTCGCTGCTCTGTCGCTGGGGGGAGTCGTCCGCTTCGTCGCCCAGTCGAGCATCCAGCAGGCCCTCACACCGGATCGACTCCTGGGCCGGATGAGCGCGACAGCCCGATTCGTGTCCTGGGGCGGCATTCCTCTGGGCGGTGTCCTGGGCGGCGCCTCGGGCTCCGCCTTCGGGGCGGCGACCACCCTGTGGATCGGTGCAGTCGGCATGACCGCAAGCTTTCTCCCGAACTTCCTGTCACCGCTTCGCGCCATGCGCAGCGAGCCCGAGGAGGGAGAGCCCGAACCCGTGTCCCGGGGACCCTCGGGCCGGGAAGCCGTGCGCCGCACCGGTCCGCACGGAGTGGCTCGTCGTGACGCATGAGGCGTCAGTCCGCGATGCGTTCACACATTCGAGTGGAACGGCCCGTCCCGCGGGCCGCGCGCGGGTCCGCGCAGGCATCCTGTCGTGCCTGAACACCCGTGAGAAAGGCCGCATTTGCGTACCGACACCGACACCAGCTCTGATTCCGGCTCCGACTCCGACAAACCCGCCCCGTCCCCTGAGGAACTCCGGTTACGGTCCCCGAAGGAGACCGTCTTCACACGGAACTCGGTGACCACCTGGTCCATGGCCCGGCGCCTGCCGCAACTCGTCAGACGAGCCCTGCTGCTGGGCTGGCGGGTGAACCGGACCTCCGTGATCGTTCTCCTCGCGTGCCAGGCCGCCTCCGCCGTCCTCGAAGCGTTCGGCCTGGTCGCCACCACCAGCACCATCACCGCCCTGATCGCCTCCGGCCACATCCAGGACCGGCTCGTGGACGCCCTTCCCGCGATCGGCGTCCTCGCCGCGGCCGCCGGAGCCCGAGCCCTCCTCGGGATCGCGATCGTCAACGTCTCCAGCCGCCTGTCGCCGCGGATCTCCCGGGAGGCCGAACTCGAGATGCTGAACGCGGCCGTGCACGCCGAACTCGCCGCCTACGACCACCCCGGCTTCAACGACCGGTGGGACAACGCCGACCGGGGCGCCGCGGTCGCCCAGGACCTGATCACCGAGTCCCAGCAACTCATGTCCTGCGTCGCCTCGATCGTCGCGGCTGCCGGAGTACTCACCGTCCTGCACCCCGTTCTGCTGCCGTTGCTGGTCGTCGCCGTCCTTCCCCAGGGCATCGCCAGCATGAAGGGTGCCCGCATCCACTACGAGAGCAACCGGGCCATGGCGTCCGAGCGCCGCACCCTCGCTCTGCTGCGCTGGTTCATCGCGGACAAGGAGACCGCCGACCAGCTCCGCTCCAGCACGATGGCCGACTTCCTGCTCGGCCGCTACCGGGCCATCGGCGCCCGCGTCGACACGGTCACCGACAGAGCCGTGCACCAGGGCGCCCGCTACGCCCTCATCGGCGCCTTCACCGGCGGGATCGCCTCCGCCGGCGTGTGGGGCGCGCTCGGCCTGCTCCTCGCCACCGGTCACATGTCGGTCGCGTCCGCCGGAACAGCGGTCTTCGCGCTGCGGACGGTCGGCTCGTCCCTGCGGGGCGTGGTCGGCTACGGCACGCAGTTGTTCCGTACGGGGCTGTACTTCGACGACTGGGTGGATTTCATCGAGGAGGCGGGCGGCCACCGCATGAACCGCGGAACCGCCACCACCGGATCTCCCGAGGTCGTCCGGGCCGAAGCGCTCACCTACCGGTACCCGGATGCCGACCGGCCCGCGCTGGAGAAGGTCACCCTGGAAGTCCGCCGGGGCGAAATCCTCGCCCTGGTCGGCGAGAACGGCTCGGGCAAGACCACCCTGTCGAAGCTGCTGACCGGCCTGTACGTGCCCACCGAGGGGGCGGTCACCTGGGACGGCCGCCACATCGGCGACCTCGACCCGCACCATCTGTGGACACAGACCGCCGTCGTCCCGCAGTCGTTCGCGCACTGGCCGCTTCCCGCCCGCGAGAACATCACTCTCGGCCAGCCCCATGGCGGCGACGAGACCGTGCACCGGGCCGCCGAGCGGTCAGGCGCCCACGAAGTCGTCGGCGAACTCCGCAGCGGCCTCGACACCCTCCTGGCCCGCGAGTGGTTCGGCGGCGTCGAACTCTCCGGCGGACAGTGGCAGCGCATCGCCATCGCCCGCGCCTTCTACCGTCCCGCCGGGCTTCTCGTCATGGACGAACCCACCAGCGCCCTCGATGCCCGAGCCGAACACCGCATCTTCAGCGGCATCCGCGAGATCGCCCGGGACCGCGCCGTCGTCCTCGTCACGCACCGCCTCGCCAACGTCGCCGTGGCGGACCATATCGTCGTCCTCGACCACGGCCGGGTCATCCAGCGAGGCACCTTCGACCAACTCGTCGACGAACCCGGCCTCTTCCGCGAACTGTGGGACCTGCAGAACGACCGGGGCGTGCCGGGCCAGCGCAGCCACAGCGAGGAGAGGACGGGGTGACCGGCACCCCCGATCACGCCGTGGGCCGCCGCTCTCCGCACCGACACGGAGCGCCTCGCCCTCACCACCACGGCACGGTATGTTCGCGCGGCGCGACCTGACCGTCCTCCAGGAAGGAGACCGACCTCATGGAGTTCGCCTTTTCCGGCCAGGTGATCGAATGGCGCGGGCCGTCGCCCTACTACTTCGTTCCCGTGCCGGACGAGGAGTGCGCCGACATCCGGGAAGTGGCGGCCATGGCCACTTACGGCTGGGGCGTGATCCCGGTCCGGGCCCGGATCGGTGAGATCGCCTTCGAGACGTCGCTCTTCCCCAAGGACGGCAGTTACCTGCTGCCGCTCAAGGCGGCCGTGCGCAAGCCGCACGGCCTCTCGGCCGGGGACGACGT
>NZ_JBFAET010000285.1:0-8826 GCF_040642095.1 Streptomyces sp. NPDC020362 | reverse complement strand
CCCAAAGACGCCCCCCCCAAACATCTCCACGGCCCCAAACACCCCCCCAAACAACCCCCCCCCCCCCACGGCGTCGTTGGACACCCGCCCACTCCGCCGGGCCCGCACCCCCCTGGGCCCCCCGCCCCGCGGCGTGTGTGCCTCATGGACGCGTGTGCCGGTGGCCGCAGGGTCCGTGGAGCGGCGTCCGCGGCCGGCGGGAGCCGCAGGGGCCGTGGTCAGAGGGTCTGGAGCGTCACGAGGGTGATGCGGACGGCCGTGCCCTCGCCTTCGGTCTCGATCCGCACCCGCTGCCCCGGCCGCAGCAGTCGCAGCCCGCCCGCGTCGAACGCCGCCGCGTCGAAGGGCACCGGGGTGCCGTCGTCGAGCAGCACCTCGCCGCTGCGCGTCTCGGAGTCGTACGTGTATGCGGTCGCCTGCATGGCCGCAGCCTACTGCCCGGGGGCCGGCAGGTGTGCGCTCACCGCCGCCGTGTGCGGGCCCACTCCCAGTGCGAGCGCCGCGCGCAGGTCCTCACCGGTGTCCACGTCCTGCCGTACCGAATCGACGCCGGTGAGCCGGAGTTCCGTGGCACCGGAGGCGCGGTGCCGGTTGCGGGAATCGATGCCGAAAACCGGGTGCAATGCATGGCCGGGGGCCGCGGCCAGCAAAGTGGTGCCGAGTTCGGCCGCGTCCGCGAGGAAAGCCCGCGGGAATTCGGTCGCCGCGGCCAGCACCCGGGACAATTCCCGGGGGCGCAGGGCCGGCAGATCGGCGTTCAGGGCCGCGACGGCGGCACGGGGGCGCATTTCCCGCACGGAGGCGGCGCCGTGCGCCAGGGCGGCGTTCAGGCCGCTTCCCGGCGCATCCGGGACGATCCGGGCGCCCAGTGCGGCCAGCTCCCGCCCCGCCAGCTCGTCGTCCGTGACGACCGCCACATCCGCGACCACCCGGCAGGCCAGCGCCGCAGCCACCGTGTCCTGGGCGAACGCGAGGGCCAGTCCCGGACGCACCCCGTCGGCGGCAGTGTCCGCCAGCCTGCTCTTGGCCCGCGCCAGAGGCTTCAGGGGGATGACCAAGCTCCACTGCACCGGCGTACCGCCCCTCTCTCGTCGCGCTCATTGTCACCCGTGCCGTCCGGCACGCCGGGATCGGGGAGATGCGTGTGCCCCGTCCAAGGACGGTGGCGGGTGACGGGCGGGCGTACGGTGTTCTCGACAGACCGGCGGCCTGGGGCGACACTTGTGCGGCCCCCGGGTCCCGAGCAAGTCCTAGAGGAAGGTGTCCGCGTGTCCCGCCGCAGAATCGGGTTCTGGTACCGCTTCGCAGCGGTCCTCTGCAAACCACCGCTGGTGGTTCTGATCAAGCGGGACTGGCGTGGAATGGAGCACATTCCGGCCGACGGTGGATTTATCACCGCGGTGAACCACAATTCCCATGTGGACCCCTTCGCGTACGCGCACTATCAGTACAACACCGGACGGGTTCCGCGATTCCTGGCGAAGAGCGGGCTTTTCAAGAAGGGATTCGTCGGTGCCGCGATGCGCGGCACCGGGCAGATTCCCGTCTACCGCGAGAGCACGGACGCGCTCAGCGCCTTCCGGGCCGCCATCGACGCCGTGGAGCGCGGCGAGTGCGTCGCTTTCTACCCCGAGGGCACCCTGACCCGCGACCCGGACGGCTGGCCGATGACCGCGAAGACCGGCGCCGCCCGCGTGGCCCTGCAGACCAAGTGCCCGGTGATCCCGGTCGCCCAGTGGGGCTGCAACGAACTGCTGCCGCCCTACGCCAAGAAGCCCCACCTCTTCCCGCGCAAGACCCATCGCGTCCTCGCGGGCCCGCCCGTGGACCTCTCGCGCTTCTACGACCAGGAGATGACCGCCGACCTCCTGAGGGAGGCCACCGAGGTCATCATGGCGGCCATCACCCGCCAGCTGGAGGGGATCCGCGGCGAGAAGGCCCCCGAGACGCCCTACGACCCGCGCCGCGAGCGGATCGAGCAGCGCCGCAAGACCCACGCCCAGACCGGGCAGGAGGCCCCGCGGACGAGCGGCGAGGCCCCGGGGACGGGTGCGGGAGAGCGGGCCGAAGAAGAGGTCCCGGTGACCGGTCCGCAGGCCGCCCGGGCCGGCACGGACGTCTCGCGCAGTGGCGCGGAAGAGGAGAGCGGCAAGTGAGCAAGCCATTCCGGGCGGCCGTGATGGGTACCGGCTCCTGGGGCACCGCCTTCGGCATGGTCCTCGCCGATGCGGGCTGCGAGGTGACCCTGTGGGCCCGCCGCCCCGAGCTGGCCGAGGCGGTCAACTCCACGCGGACCAACCCCGACTACCTGCCCGGCGTAGAGCTCCCGGAGAACCTGCGCGCCACCGCGGACGCGGCCGAGGCCCTGCGGGACGCCGACTTCACCGTCCTCGCCGTCCCCTCCCAGACCCTGCGCGCCAACCTCGCCGAGTGGACCCCGCTGCTGGCGCCCGGCACCGTGCTCGTCTCCCTGATGAAGGGCGTCGAACTCGGCTCTGCCATGCGGATGAGCGAGGTCGTCGAGGACGTCGCCAAGGTCGGCGCCGACCGCATCGCGGTCGTCACCGGCCCGAACCTGGCCCGCGAGATCGCCGCCCGCATGCCCGCCGCCGCCGTGGTGGCCTGCACCGACGAGCACGTTGCCCAGCGGCTCCAGGCCGCCTGCCACACGCCGTACTTCCGGCCGTACACGGAGACGGACGTGGTCGGTTGCGAGCTGGGCGGTGCCGTGAAGAATGTCATCGGCCTCGCCGTCGGCATCGCGGACGGCATGGGGCTCGGCGACAACGCCAAGGGCTCGCTCATCACGCGCGGCCTGGCGGAGACCGCCCGCCTCGGGGTCGTGCTCGGCGCCGACCCGCTGACCTTCTCCGGGCTCGCCGGCCTGGGCGACCTGGTGGCCACCTGCTCCTCACCGCTGTCCCGCAACCACACCTTCGGCACCAACCTGGGCAAGGGCATGACCCTGCAGGAGACCATCGCCGTCACCCGGCAGACCGCCGAGGGAGTCAAGTCCTGCGAGTCCGTGGCGGATCTGGCCCGCCGGCACGGCGTCGACATGCCCATCACCGAGACGGTCGTGGACATCGTGCACGAGGGCAAGCCGCCGGTGGTCGCCCTCAAGGAGCTGATGTCGCGCAGTGCGAAGCCCGAGCGACGCTGAGCGACGCCCCTGTTCCGGCAGCCCGTCGGCGCTGTATCAGGGCTCTACCACCGGGTACTCTCAACGCGATATGAGCACCGAGAACCTCCCCCAGAGCCCTGAGCAGCCCGCACGCAAGCCCCGCGTGGCCGTCGTGTTCGGCGGGCGCAGCTCCGAACACGGGATCTCCATGGTCACCGCCGGCGCCGTGCTGAACGCCATCGACCGGTCGAAGTACGACGTCCTGCCGATCGGTATCACCCGGGAAGGCCGTTGGGTGCTGACGGCCGACGAACCGGAGCGGATGGCCATCGCCGACCGCCGCCTGCCCACCGTGGAGGAGCTGGCCGAGTCCACCGAGGGCGGCGTGGTGCTCCCCGTCGACCCCGGCAGCCGCGAGGTCGTCTACAGCGAGCCCGGATCGGTGCCCAAGGCCCTCGGTGAGGTCGACGTGGTCTTCCCGGTGCTGCACGGCCCCTACGGCGAGGACGGCACCCTCCAGGGCCTCCTGGAACTGTCCGGAGTGCCGTACGTGGGCTCGGGTGTGCTCGCCTCGGCCGTCGGCCAGGACAAGGAGTACATGAAGCGGGTGTTCACCTCCTTCGGGCTCAAGGTCGGCCCGTACGTGGTGATCCGGCCGCGCGAGTGGGAGCAGGACGAGTCCGCCGCCCGCAAGAAGATCGTCGACTTCGCCGGCGAGCACGGCTGGCCGCTGTTCGTGAAGCCCGCGCGCGCGGGCTCCTCGATCGGCATCACCAAGGTCGACGACCTCTCCGGCCTGGACGAGGCGATCGCCGAAGCACAGGCGCACGACCCGAAGATCCTGGTGGAGGCCGCGGTGCGCGGCCGCGAGATCGAGTGCGGCGTCCTGGAGTTCGAGGACGGGCCGCGCGCCTCCGTCCCGGCCGAGATCCCGCCGCCGGACGCGCACGCCTACTACGACTTCGAAGCCAAGTACATCGACTCCACGCCCGGCCTCGTCCCGGCCCCGCTCACCGACGAGGAGACCGCCGAGGTGCGGCGGCTCGCGGTCGAGGCGTTCGAGGCGGCCTCCTGCGAGGGCCTGGTCCGCGCGGACTTCTTCCTCACCGAGGACGGCGAGTTCGTGATCAACGAGATCAACACCATGCCCGGTTTCACGCCCATCTCGATGTACCCGCAGATGTGGCAGGCCACCGGCATCAGCTACCCGGACCTGGTGGACCGCCTGGTGCAGGCCGCGCTGCGCCGTTCGACCGGGCTGCGTTAACGCTCCGCCGGGAGGCCGGCGCATGTCTGCGGGCCCGTTGTGGCTGGTCGCGCAGTTCCCCGCGCCCCTGTGGGGTGCGGCCGCACCGTCAACGCATGGAGGCGATCCCCTTGGGGATCGCCTTCTTCACGGCGAGCGCCAGTCCGGTGAGCACCGGCGTGCCGTCCTGTCCCGACATCCCCTTGGGCAGGCTGACCTGCACATACGCCACGCGGTTGGCCGTGGTGAACCGCCAGCTGCCGTCGCTCTGCTTCTCCATCAGCCAGTCCACTCCGTCGACCCCGCCCGCGACGGCGTCGGCGTCCCCGCCCTCGGCCACCTTCGGGTCGACCATCTTCGGCGGCCGCACGACACCGCAGCGCAGTATGATCGCCGGGCTTCCCCAGCCCGCCGTGTGGGCGGACCGGGGTGCGGGGTCGTTACGGCTCCGTCCGTCGAGCTTCTCCGGCAGCGCCCGGTGCAGATCCCGGCACACCGGCGCCGTACGGGCGTCGGGGCTGGGAACCGCGACCGGGGCGCTGTCGTCTGCTGAGGAGCAGCCCGCGACCGCGATCAGCAGCGCGGGCGCGAGCAGGCCGAGAGGCCGGCGACGGAAGATGTTCACCGGCCAAGGGTAGACGGGGGCTACAGATGCACGACCGGACAGGTCAGGGTGCGGGTGATGCCGTCCACTTGCTGGACCTTCGCGACCACCATGCGACCGAGGTCGTCGACGGTGTCGGCCTGGGCGCGCACGATGACGTCGTACGGTCCGGTCACGTCCTCGGCCTGGATCACTCCAGGGATCTTGCTGATCGTCTCGGCGACGGTCGACGCCTTGCCGACCTCCGTCTGGATCAGGATGTACGCCTGTACCACGGAACCTCCAGGGCGGCCACGAGGATCATGTGGGGAAAAGGAACGCCACGGTATCGCGTCGCCGGTCCTCGCGGGGAGACCCACGGGAACCAGGCTTGCGCGCCAGGGTGCAGGTACGACGGAAGTTGACGGTTACCTAGACCGTATCGGGGACACTGATGACGCGCGACCGGGCACGACACGGGACAGAAGGGGAGCAAGGGCAATGAAGGGCACTGTTGGTGAGCTGGGGGAGTTCGGGCTCATCAGGGAGCTCACCTCCCGTCTCACCACCACCCCGGCGGTCCGGGTCGGCCCCGGCGACGACGCCGCCGTGGTCGCCGCGCCCGACCGCCGGGTGGTGGCGAGCACCGACATCCTGCTGGAGGGCCGGCACTTCCGCCGCGACTGGTCCACGGCGTACGACGTCGGACGCAAGGCGGCCGCGCAGAACCTCGCCGACATCGCGGCGATGGGCGCCGTACCGACGGCCCTGCTGCTCGGCCTGGTCGTCCCGGCCGAACTCCCGGTCACCTGGCCGAGCGAGCTGATGGACGGGCTGCGCGACGAGTGCCAGGTCGCGGGCGCCTCCGTGGTCGGCGGGGATGTCGTGCGCGGGGACACGATCATGGTGTCGATCACCGCGCTCGGCGATCTGCGCAACCAGGAGCCGGTGACCCGCGCCGGCGCCCAGCCCGGCGATCTCGTGGCCGTCACGGGCTGGCTGGGCTGGTCCGCGGCCGGCTACGCGGTGCTCGCCCGGGGCTTCCGCTCCCCGCGTGCCTTCGTCGAGGCCCACCGGCGTCCCGAGCCGCCGTACCACGCGGGCCCGGCCGCCGCCGCGCTCGGCGCGACCGCGATGTGCGACGTGAGCGACGGGCTGATCGCCGACCTCGGGCACATCGCCGAGGCCAGCAAGGTGCGCATCGACATCCGCTCGGGCGCGATCGACATCCCCACGCAGATGAACGACATCGGGCAGGCCGTCGGCGTGGATCCGCTGCAGTGGGTGCTGACCGGGGGAGAGGACCACGCGATCGTGGCGACCTTCCCGCCGGACACCAAGCTGCCGGCCCGCTGGAAGGTCATCGGCGAGGTCCTCAACCCCTCGGCGCTGCCCCAGGTGACCGTCGACGGGGCGCCGTGGACCAGCAAGGGCGGCTGGGACCACTTCGGGGACATCGAGTCGTGATTGCCCGGGTTCTCACGGTCGCGGGGTCGGACTCCGGCGGCGGGGCGGGCATCCAGGCCGACCTGAAGACGATGCTGGCGCTCGGCGTGCACGGGATGAGCGTGATCACGGCCGTGACCGCGCAGAACTCCCTGGGCGTGCAGGGGGCCTGGGAGCTGCCCGTGGAGGCGGTGCGGGCGCAGTACCGCAGCGTCGTGGAAGACATCGGCGTCCAGGCAGTGAAGACGGGGATGCTGGCCTCGGCCGAACTGGTCGAGGCGGTCGCCGAGTTGATCTCCGGCACGGACGCGCCGGCCGTGGTGGACCCGGTGGGCGTCTCCAAGCACGGCGACCCGCTGCTGGCCGCCTCCGCGCTCGACTCGGTCCGCACGAGGCTGCTGCCGGCGGCGACCGTGGCGACTCCCAACCTGGACGAGGTGGCCCGGCTCACGGGGGTGCGGGTCGAGTCCGAGGACGATCTGCGACGGGCTGCGCGGGCCGTGCTGGAGTACGGGCCGCGGTGGGTGCTGATCAAGGGCGGGCATCTGCCCGGGGACGCCGTGGACCTGCTCACGGACGGCCACGACGAGTACCTCCTGCGCGCACCCCGCCACGACAACCGGCACACCCACGGCACGGGCTGCACGCTCGCCTCGGCGATCGCGTCGGGGCTGGCGAAGGGGCTGGCCGTGCCGGAGGCCGTCACGGAGGCCAAGGCGTACGTCACCGGGGCGATCGCGGCCGGGTTCGCGCTGGGCGCGGGGATCGGGCCGGTGGACCACGGGTGGCGCTTCAGGCACTGATCCGGGCGGGTCGGCGAGGAGCGCGACAGGAACTGCCCCGGGTGGGACGCCGAGGAGCGCGACGGGACCTGATCTGATCCGGGCGGAACGCCGGTGGCTCGGCAGGACCTGATCCGGGCGGAACGCCGACGGCTCGGCAGAAGGCACGGCAAAAAGCCGGCCCACCCTCAGGTGGACCGGCTCAGTGCAGCGAACCAGACAGTGGCCGCGCGCGGATGTAACGTCAGCGCGAGACCTTGCCGGCCTTGATGCACGAGGTGCAAGCGTTCACGCGCTTCGGCGTCCCGCCGACCACGGTACGCACACGCTGGATGTTCGGGTTCCAGCGACGGGACGTACGGCGGTGCGAAAACGAGATGTTGTTGCCGAAGCCCGGCCCCTTGCCGCAGACGTCGCAGTTGGCAGCCACGGGTCACTCCAAAGACTTCAGATGCACTTACGGATAATCCCGGCATGCCGGGATCGAGATCGCAGGATCAGAGATCTGAGTGGCGCTGCCAGGGGAACGGCCCGATGTGGATCGGGCAACCGGAGCAGCATACAACGACTGCGCCAGCACAACGAAACTACCATGGCAGCTCAGGGGCCCGCTCCCGGCCCTCTTCCGGAGCACACCACTCCGGGGTCTACGCTGCGTCCACGTCCAGCCAGTCAGGGAGGCGCAGGTGGCGCAGGTGCCGCAGACATTCGATGCTCTCGCGGTGCGCACCTGGTGCGGTCTGGCGCTGGGGGCGCTCGGGAGGGCGCGCGAGGAGATCGACGCGATCAACGTCTATCCGGTGGCCGACGGGGACACCGGAACGAATCTGTACCTGACCCTGGAGTCGGCGGCGACCGCCGTGGAGGCCGTGTTCGCCGGGTACGGGACGGGCGCGCAGGAGCCGTCGCTCGCCGACGCCGTGCGCGCGATGGCCCACGGGGCGCTCATCGGGGCCCGGGGCAACTCCGGGACGATCCTCGCCCAGCTGCTGCGGGGCATGGCCCAGGTGCTCGCCGCGCGCGAGGCGGGCGAGGCGTCCCGCATCGACGGCGCCGGGCTGCGACTGGCCCTGCGGCACGCAGCCGACTCCGCCCGTGAGGCCGTGGCCCACCCGGTCGAGGGCACGGTGCTGACGGTCGCCTCGGCCGCGGCCGACGCCGCCGAGGGGGCCGAGGGGGACTGCGGGACGGTCGCGCGGGCCGCCTACGAGGGCGCCAGGGCGGCCCTGGCGGCGACTCCTGGCCAGCTGGCAGTGCTGGAGCGGGCCGGGGTGGTCGACGCGGGCGGCAGGGGGCTCGTGGCGGTGCTGGGGGCACTGGTGGAGGCGTTCACGGGGGAGGCGGTGCGGGAGGCCGAGGCGGCAGGTGAAGCCTCGGGGATACGGGAGGCCGAGGGGGTGCGGGAAACCGAGGGGGTGCGGGAGGCCGCCGCAATGCCGTCGCAGTTCGTCTCCGGAGCAGTCCGCGGAGCTGTTTCCGCTTCCGCATCCGGTTCCGGTTCCGAAGCTGTTTCCCGCCCCGCTTCCGCTTCCGCTTCGGCTCCCGGCGTGCACGCGGCGCTGGAGGCCGGGAGGGCGGGGGAGCTGTGGACGGAGGGTGGCGGGGCCGCCGGGGCCCCCAACGACGGGGAGTATGTCCGGGAAGG
>NZ_JBFAET010000284.1:0-8871 GCF_040642095.1 Streptomyces sp. NPDC020362 | reverse complement strand
ATCCAGGAAGCCAGGGATCCGGCCGCGGCCGGCGTGGAGCGGGACCTGGTCCTGGTGTTCGTCAACGCGAGGAACGAACCCATCAGGAAGATGTCCTTCGCGCGGGTGCACCCGGTCAGCTGGAGCGGTCCGGGCGTCACCGCCGGTGAGTCCGGCGCGGGAGAAGAGACGCTCGAACTGCGCTACCTGGACGTCGACACCAACTTCCTCTGAACCCGAAGCCGGACGTGCCCCGAGCCGGCATGAACACCGAACAGGCCGGGGCGTTTGGCTCGGGCACCCGCGCAGGCAAGGGCGCGGACGTACTACGGGCCGAAGAACAAGACATGCTCGCCCTGGCTCAAGGTCAACGGCTTCCCCGTCGCCGCCGCGATCTACACCAATGACGGGGCAAAGGCGGGACAGGGAGAGGACCGTCTCGTCCGCTCCGGTCAGGCGACGCTGGCACTTCCTGACGATCTGCGGCTCGAAGCTGCCCTCCCGGTCCCCTTTTCGCAGCGACGTCCTCTGCACGAAGCCGGGATCGCGGTTACGTTGATGGGACCTGCTGTCAACCCGTCAGAGGCGGACGATGAAACCGAGGGTCCTGGTCAACGAGGTGAAGGGTGAGGGCCCGCCGGTCGTCCTGGTGCCCGGCGGGCTCACCGGATGGGTGTCGTGGACGCCGCTCGCGGACGCCCTGTCGGCGAGACGCAGAACCGTCAGGGTGCAGCCGATCCACAACGAGCTCGGCTCGGCCGGCGAGCGCGGGGACGCCGGGTACACCGCGGCGATCGAGCGTGACTCGCTGTCCATGACCGTGGACGCCCTCGGGGTCGAGACCGCCGACTTCGCGGGCTGGTCCGCTGGCGGGCGAGCCCTCGTCGAGTTCGCCCTGGCCCATCCGGAGCGGGTGAGGACACTGACGCTCGTGGAGCCCGCGGCGTACTGGATCCTGGACGGCCTCGGCGAGTGTGACCCCGAGGTCGCCCGATTGAACCGGTTCCTGCATGCGCTGGCCGGACAGGACGTGAACGAGGATGACCTGGCCGAGTTCCTCGAACTCGCCGGACTCACGCCGTCGAAGGACCAGGCCCGCGACCACCCCGCCTGGCCACGCTGGGTCCCGCACCGGATGGCCCTGTCCTGGAGCTCGGAACAGGCCGACCGGCCCCACCGCGACGTCGCCGAGCTCGCCGGCATCCGGTGCCCCGTCCTCCTGGTCCACGGCTCCGCGACCGCCGACTGGCTCAAGCGGGTCGTCGCCGTCCTCGACGAACGGCTGCCCGATAGCCGGGTTCTCGAACTGCCCGGCGACCACGCCAGCCACCTCGAGAACCCGGAGGCATTCCTCGCCGCGCTGGAGCGACACCTGGCTCAGTGAGCCGAGGCCGGATACCGACGAAGGCAGCCCGAGAAACTGTCGTGCGGCGACCCCTACCGTGAGTTCGAGTCCCACGCCCTTAGCAGCGGAACAGCCCCCGACCGGCAACAACGGGCAAGGCCGCGGTACCACCGTGGCTGATGGAGGAGGCCGGCTACGGTCTGCGAACGTGTGCGACGCGGCGCTGTAGACGGTTGCCGCCTCCAGTGAGCCGTGGCGCCGGCGGGCTCAGCGATCTCGCAGCAGGACGTGCAGCGGACGAGCAACTGCGTGCGTGGCGGGCCGTGTGAGGTGGAGGGCCGTGTGGAAGTGGCCGTCGGTCTCCTTGCCGCGGGGGTCGTCGCCAGCCGCGGACACTGCGGCGATGGCGTACTGCTGTTCGTCGATGCCGGTGAAGCGCCTCTGCGGGTAGGTGCGGGACGTGTCCTTCTCCGTGGTCAGGCCCAACAAGGCCAGGCCGTCGGCGATGTTCTGGTAGGAGCCGGTACGCAGCACGAAGGTGGCCACCCACGGTGGCTCCCGTCTGTCTTCCAGCAACGGACGGAAGGTGCGGGCGGACAGGAAGCTCGCCCCGCCCGTCACGGTGATCAGGCGGGTGTCGCGGGTGGCGCGGTACAGCGCCGGGCTGGGTGGGGCGGCTTCCAGGTTCTCGGCGAACCCCGCTTCGAGCAGACCGGCTGCGCGCCCGTAAGCGATGGCCGGCGCGGCGATGTCAAGGCCGATGACGGGTACGGCGTCCGGACGGCGGCGCGCCGCGTAGTACCTGCGGTCCGACTCGATCAGTTCGGCGGTCGTCAGGCGGGCTACCTGCGGTGAGGTGTAGCGGTCGTACAACTCCTCCAGCGTCACATGGTGGTTGAGCAAGGCCGCGTTGATGCCGTACGAGCAGCAGATGTCCAAGACCGTGGCCTGTGGCCCGCCATCCTGGTCGGCCGGGCGCTTGGGGACTTCGGGAAAGCCGGCAAGGGGCAGGAGGCGGCGGAAGACACTCTGGGCGTGACGGGGTGTCTGATACCCCAGCGCCCCCAAAGTACCGAAGTACGACCGTGGGTCCGGCTGCCTGTAGATGTGGTCGAAACGGGTCATCTGCGTGGGCGTACCCGATGCGTTCTGGTTCCCAGCCGTCGTCACCAGAGTGCCTCCTTAGGTGGATAAGGCAGGCATAGCGCATTGGGCCGTCGGCTGGGAAGCTCGACCATCTGGCCACCGCTTTCCCGAGCTGGATGCGGATCTGAACGACCCGGTGAAGCTCGCGCGCGCGATACGGGAGATCAACCAGTACTCCCTGCACAGTGAGCCCGCCCGAACCCGGCACCGATACCACCGTAGCCGCGCTGTGCAACTGACCCCATAAGCGTGCCACCGCTCCCACGGCCTGGACAACCCGGAGCGGCGGCACCCAGCACCGCACCCCAAAAGCGGGCACGGCAACCACCCGTCAAGGGTTGCACACAACTGCCCGCCACGAACCGGACCTGACGAACAGATAACACCCCGTCCGCACAGCCTGAGCGCACCGTACCGGCCCGCACCCGCACCCTTGACCCGGAAAGCAGACCATCATGGCCGCCAGCCCCACCCCACCCAAGAAGACCCCCGCGAAGAAGACCGCCGCCGGCTCCACCGCCAAGAACACGACCACAGCGGAGTTCACCCGCACGCCGAAACCCACCGCCAAGACGGCCAGTGCCCCCGCGAAGAAGACCGCCGCGGCGAAGAAGACGTCCAAGACGACCCCGAGCTCCACCGGCAGGGCGAGGCCCACCACCAGGACGACCGTGCGGATGCCGGCCATACCCCCGCCGCGCACACCCGCCCCCGCCCCCGCCGAACCCGAGCCCGCCACCCCCCACACGACCAGCCACCCGGCCATGAACGACGACACCATCACCGAGCACGTCCGCAAGGTCATCGCCAACCGCCGCCGCACCCGCCAGCTCCAGGCCCTCAAGATCACCGGCTACCTGATGGCCACCGGCTGCCTCACCTCCATCGGCCTCACCATCTGGCAGCTCACCATCCCCTCCCTCTACGCAGGCGCCTACGCCACCCTCGCCGGAGTCTTCGCCGCCACCACCGGCATCACCATCAGCACCCACCGCAACCGGCGCAACCGGCGCAACAACCACAGCAACCACAACCGCTGACCCACCAGCATGACGCCGCGACGACGCCGTCGCTGAACAGCACGACTCCATACGGCACCGGCCCCGGGGACGTCTCCTCCCCCGCGGCCCGTGACATATCCGGGCCCCGGTCAGAGCTATCCCAGCCACCTGGGCAGCCAGGCAGCAGCCCTCCGGCGTGAACGTCTGCGGCAGGTCGCATGATGCTCATCGTCTGAACGACACCCCAGCAGACGCGTTTCACGCGGCCGAGGACCAGCAGCGTCGCCGACCTGCCACGGATGTACCCGGGGTGCCGTGCCGGCCAGCAGACGGATCGACCGGGTACCGGTTCCGCCGCCCTGGCGCGGCAGGTGGCGTGCGCCTGCGAACATGCTTCCGTGGCAGGGCCTGCGGGCAGCCTCAACTGGCCTGTCGTTCACAGCCTTTGGAGAGAAATGACAGATCCGGACGCGACACGACCCGCGACCGCCGAGCCCGATTCTTCGACTGCCGCCAGCGGCAGTGCCGAAGTACTGACACCGCGCGAGGAACGGCTCCACAAGGCCGCCCAGGACTTCTCCCTGGAACGCTACAAGTACATCCTCCAGCAGATCCACGCCGTCAATGAGAACGTCTACAAGTTCCTCGCCATCTACCAGGCACTCGCCACCACCGCGGTCGGTGCGGCAGTGGCCCTGTTCGTCAGCTACCGGCAGTGGGGCATGGCGCCGGCCGTGGCACGTGCGGGAGTGATAGGCCTTTTATTACTCGAAACGGTCGTAGCGGTCTTCACTGAAATCCTGATCTTCATCGGCATACTGAACTGGCTCGACTACCGCAGCGAGGAATGCGAGCTGACCGATCGCGCCGTCCATCCGGGATTCCGGAAGCAACCACGCCCGGGTAACTTCTTTCGCTGGTACGAGACCTACATCATGGCGTTCATCGTGGTGTCGACCCTCTTCATGTGGACGTACGCCGTGGTGTTTATGCTTCCGATGATCAGGTGATCCCAGTGATCCGGCTGTTCACGATGAGAGGAGCGCAACCGATGGATGAGACGGTCGCCGTCGCCGGGCGTGACTTCATCGGCGTCGGAGTCGGCGCCCTGGTCTTCGACGACGCAGGACGAGTCTTCATGGCACAGCGCGGCCACGGAGCCAGGAACGAGGCCGGATCGTGGGAGTTCCCCGGCGGATCCGTCACGTTCGGCGAGCTGCTCCAGGACGCGGTGTGCCGCGAGTTCTTCGAGGAGTACGGGATCCGCATCGAAGTGACGGGCTTCCTCGGCATGTTCGACCACATCCTTCCCCAGGAGAGCCAGCACTGGGTATCGGGCACGTATCTCGCCCACCACCTGTCCGGTTCTCCCACCATCCGCGAGCCCGACAAATGCGACGCCATCGGGTGGTTCGCCCTGGACAAGCTCCCCGAACCGCTCTCTGAGATCACCCGCCTCAATCTGGAGGCGTACGAACGCATGGGGCATAACAGCCACCGATGACTCTCGACGGTGCCTTCCCAGGTGACGCAGCCGTCCGGATGCCAGAGCAAAGCAGGCCAACGCCCACTCCATGACCGGCGCCTCGCTCCCCGGGAGCAGGGTGCGGTGGACGGCCCGGTTCAGGCGCTGGCCGAACGGCGTCATGGTGCCCTCGGCGACGTTCTCGACCAGCCATTCGCCGTCACCGCCCGGCCGCAGCGCACGTACAGGTGCGTCGGTCCCAACGAGCAGGGCGGCCCGTTCCAGGCGCTCGCGGACGTGGTCGGTGAAGGCCCGGTACTCTCGGGCGTGTTTGCGCACGGTGGGCAGCCTGTGCGGGACCAGCGGCCAGGCGTAGCCGGGGCCGGGCAGCCGTGCGACGCGGAGGCTCCTCAGACGTCGGACCCGTTGGCCTTCGTGGCATCCGCACTCGCGGGCCCGGCCGGCCCACCGGTCCGCGTTGATGTGCCGGCGGCAGCGTTCGCATGCGTACCAGGGCATCGCTCCGGCAGGGAAGCCGATGCCGATGCCGCTGGCCAATCCGGGACGGGGGCGTGCTGCCGTCGCCGCGCGCCCCGGTGGTGCCTCTTGTCCGCCCCCTTCCGGCCACTTATACGGCTCAGCGGGGGTACGCCGCCGTGCGGGCCCGCCGAATCGACGAGCGTCCTCCCGGCAACCGGTCGCGGGAGTCATGTGCAAGGAGTTGTGCCTCTGCGTCCGCGCCTGCGTTCCGCCACCGTCTGCCCCGCTTGCCTCGGCCTTGCTGCTGCGGCGACCGTCACCGCAGCGACACCGGCCGCCGCTGCCGACCAGCTGTACTCCAGCCAATCCCTGAGCCCCAGTCAGAGGGCCGCCTTCAGCCCCGTCGCCGTCCTCCCCGTCTCGCCCGGCTTCTTGATCTCCCTCTTCGGCGACATCGCGGCGACAATCACTGGAGACGCCTGCGACACGTGGTGCCCCAATGGAACAGTGCCCGGACCGTGATCACCCGTACCGGGAATCCGGGGACGTGAGCACGGCCTCCGTCTGGTCCTGCGCTCCGTCCCAAGAGGCACTTGACCAGCACGAGGGCCGTGGGCTGCGGAACCTGGCAGGCTGAGTGGCGCCGCCAGGCGGCTTCTGGCATCACGCAGCCGTGGGCGATGCCGCGGCGTTCGGCGGGACGGATCGTGCGGCGGGTGAGCCGTCGGGTCACGAGCGTGATCGCGGCCCAGGTGACCAGTGCTTCGCTCATCTCGGGCAGGCGTCCGTGGTCGCGGCAGTCACGGCGGGCCCTCATGATCCACGACCAGGACCGCCCCACCACCCAGCGGCCCGGGAGGACGACGAAGCCCTCGGTGTCCGGCGGCCGGCGCACCGTCTTGACCAGGACACCCGCGGAGGCCCCGCCGACGCGGCAACACCCTTGAGGGCCGCCCGATCCCCCCGACGCTCCGCCACTGCACGCCCGCCCTCCCTTCCCCTCATTCTTCTCGGGCAGGGGCGCGTTGGTGGTGCCGAGGGGGATGCCGGCCTCCCCGACCACGCCCAAAAGGCGTGGTGACCTGTGGATACGCCGTCAGGCGCCGGATGCGTCGGGGGCCGGACACCGAGAGGGGCGGTGTCAGGCCGTGTACTGGTATGCCGGGTAGGTCAGGTACCCCGCGTCACCGCCCTGGTAGTACGTGGCCTCGTCGACGGGAGCGAGCGGCACCCCGGTGCGCAGCCTCTCGATCAGGTCGGGGTTGGAGATGAAGGCGCGGCCGAAGCTGATGAGCTCGGCCCCCAGGCCGAGCCAGTGGTCGGCCTCGTCCCGGCCGGTGTGCTTCGGTCCCATCGGGAGCACAGGGTTCATGATCAGGGTGCCCTGCCATGCGCGGCGCAGGCCGGCCAGCACCTCCTCCTCGGCGGTCGCTTCGAGGTGGATGTAGGCCAGTCCGAGGCGGGACAGTTCGGTCAGCAGCGTCTTGTAGAGCTCGGGGACGTCGGTCTCCTCGACTCCCCAGAAGGTCACGCCTGGGGACAGGCGGATTCCGGTCCTGGCCGCACCGACGGCCTCGGCGGTTGCGGACACCGCCTCGACGGCGAAGCGGATCCGGTTGCTCACCGAGCCTCCATAGCGGTCGGTGCGCAGGTTGGCGTTGGACGAGAGGAACTGCGAGATGAGATAGCCGTTGGCGCCGTGCAGCTCCACGCCGTCGAAGCCGGCGTCGATGGCGCGGCGGGCGGCCTGGGCGTACGCCTCGGCGTGCTCGGACACCTCGGCGGTGTCCAGAGCGCGCGGGATCGGCGCCGGCTGGAGCCCGGTCGGGGTGAACACCTTCCACCCTTCGGCCGCGACTGCCGAGGGACCGACCGGCTGCATACCGGTGGTGTCGGGGTGCGAAACCCGTCCGCCGTGCATGATCTGGGCGAAGATCCGTCCGCCGTTGGCGTGCACCGCATCAGTGACCGGGCGCCACGAGGAGACCTGCTCGTCGGTGTGCAGTCCTGGCGTGCCGGGGTTGGACTGCCCGACCACGTTCGGCTGCACCCCCTCGCTCACGATCAGTCCAGCCGTGGCCCGCTGGGCGTAGTAGGCCGCCATCGACGGCGTCGCCAGACCGCCGGCTGCGGCACGGACCCGTGTCATCGGGGCCATCACCACCCGGTTGGGCAGCGTCAGGCCCCCCAGCCGGTACGCGGTGAACAAGGTCGTCATGTCATGGCTCCTTCGTGATCGGCGCCGGACAACCGGGCGCGGCGGCTACGCTAGGACCTGACACTGATGTCAGGGGCAAGGGGTTGTGCCTCAGCTCACAGCACAGAGGGAGGGGACTGCGTGCGCATCGGGGAGCTGGCATCACGGGCCGGAGTCAGCGTCCGGTCCCTGCGCTACTACGAGGAGCAGGGGCTGCTCACCAGCACCCGCAGTGCCAGCGGGCAGCGGCACTACACGGATCACGAGGTCGAGCGGGTCGTGTTCATCCAGCGGCTGCTGGCCGCAGGACTGTCCAGCCGCACCATCGCCGAACTGCTGCCGTGCGTCGATTCCCCCAGCGAGGAGAACTCCGACGCCGCGCTGGAGCGGATGGCGCAGGAGCGCGACCGGCTGTCCGAGCGCATCGCCGACCTCGTACTCACCCGGGACGCCCTCGCCGGGCTGATGACCATGGCGCAGGCACATCGGGAACGCCTGCGGCCGGCGGTCGCCGACTGATGTCCGCGGCACGGCAGCGAAGTCCCCGGTGCCGGGCATGAGGAAAAGGCCGCCGGGCAGCTCGCACGCGGCGTGGGCGGGCATGAGCTCGCCGATGTGGAGGGTGAGGCCGAGCCGGCCGCAGATCACGCGGACGGCACCCATGCCGGCAACGACGACACCGAGGACGCTCACCCGGGCCGGGGATCTGGCATGGAAACCTCAGGCCAGTGGCGCATACGGTCCGGCCACCGCCATCTGGGCCGTCGCCGCCCCCACCGCTGCCTCCGCCGGCGAGACCCTTCCCGACGGTGGTTCACCGCAGCCCGATATGAGCGAAGAGACCCGTCGGCCTCCTCAGGCCCAGGAACCTGGTGACAACGCCGAGAGCGGTCGCGGACTCCTCCCACTGCCGTCCTCGCCGCCAGATGGGAAGTCAACGAGGGGAGCCGGTACACCTGGTGCACCGTCGCGATCCCGCCCGAGAAGCGGACCGCGGACGCCGCGCTTTGACCGGAGCGCCCCTTGGACACGACCGGCCGGCGCAGGAACGCCCGCCGCAAAGCACGCGACTACGAGCGCCTGCCCCAGCACTGCGAAGCGCATCCGAACTGAGCCCTCATCACCGAGACGACCCGGCCCACGCAGCCGCCGGCGATTACGGCGTCCGGCCGCTGCCTTTCCGAGTCCGGCGGCTGCTTTCCGGGGCCGGCCACTGCCTTTGCCAAGTGCGGCCACTGCCGTTCCGGGTTCGACCACC
>NZ_JBFAET010000283.1:0-8923 GCF_040642095.1 Streptomyces sp. NPDC020362 | reverse complement strand
GCCCACGGACCGGGTCTGCAAGGGTCTCCAGTGTAGTACTCAGGACGGTATTGTCTATCCAAATCAGCAGCGAACACAACATAAGAACGCGGAGGCAGCGCCAGGAGGCGGCACGGCGGCCGCCTCCGGGGTCTTCGTCGTCATGTCGGTCGTCATGCCGCTGCTCACGAGGACGCGAAGATCTGCTTCTTCTGGCGCTCGATCGACGACAGCAAGCCGTCCACGCCCTTGGGGTTCTGGAGGAACTTCTGCAGCCCGGGCTGCATCACCGTCGAGGTGAAGTCGGGGCGCGAGTCGCGGTCCATGAACTGGGTCAGGGTCTTGGCGCTGCTGATCATCTCGAACGCCTTCTTCTGCAGCGGCGAGTACGCGGAGGTGTCGGCCTTGCTGGAGGCGGCCACCACGCTCGGGTCGGTCTTCAGGTAGAGCTGCTCGGCCTCCGGGCTGCCGAGGTACTCCAGCAGCTTGACGACACCGGCGTGGTTCTTCGGGCTCTTGCTGACCATGAAGCCGTCGGTGGGCGCCTCCACGGTGTCCTGGCCGTACGCGGAGTTGATCTCCGGGAACGGGAAGAAGTCGAGGTCGTCCAGGTCCGCCTTGTCGGTGAACTGCTGGGCCACGAAGGATCCCAGGAGGTACATGCCGGCCTTCTTGGACACGAGCGACTGGGCGGCGTCCTGCCAGGTGCGGCCCATGAAGCCGTCCTGGTGGTAGGGGAGCAGCTCGCTCCAGTGGTCGAAGACGGCCTTGACCTTGGGGTCGGTCCAGGAGGCCTTGCCCGCCATCAGCTGCACGTGGAAGTCGTAGCCGTTGAGGCGGAAGTTGATCTGGTCGAAGGTGCCCATCGCCGGCCAGGCGTCCTTGTCGCCGAAGGCGATCGGGATCAGGCCGTCCTTCTTCATCTGCTTGCACAGGGCGACCAGGTCGTCCCAGGAGGCGGGGACCTTGTAGCCGTGCTGCTGGAAGACGCTCTTGCGGTAGAAGATCGCCCAGGGGTACGTGGTCAGCGGCACGAAGTAGTACTTGCCGTCCTCGCCCTTGCTGAGCTTCTTCATCGCGTCGGGGAAGTTGTCCCCGATCTTCGCCCACACGTCGTCGATCGGCGTGGCCAGCTTCTTCGCCGCGAAGAACTGCATCCGGTAGCCCGCGAACCAGTTGAACACGTCGTCCGGTGTGCCCTGCAGATACGAGTTGATCTGCTCCTGGAAGGTGTTGTGGTCCTTCGTGTTCACATCGACGGTGATGCCGGACTGCTTCTTGTAGGCCGCGTAGACGCTCTCGAAGGCCTTCTTCGGCACCGCGTCCGAGGCGTTGGAGCCGAGAGTGATGGTCTTCGGGTCGGAGGACGAGCCGCTGCCGCCGCAGGCGGACAGCAGGGGTATGCCGGCACCGGCGAGGAGGGCGGCACCGCCCGCTCCGCGCAGGAGCGAACGGCGGCTCGGACCCGGGACGGCACGATCGGAAGGGGAGAGGCGCATGGCGGCTCCTGAGGAATGCAGGGTTCGGTCAAGGGGATGAGTTGATCAACGAAAGGTTCTCGAAACCGATCAGAAACCAACTCGACCGAACATCGTGGGCGTAATAACAGCCCCATGTCCGCTCATGCGTCAATAGCTCGGGTCGCACTGGGGGGCGTCTTGCCCGAAACGTAATCGTCATCGTTACCTGCAACTTCGTTGAAGAGCAGGCAAAGAAGCTCCCGGGGCAGGGGCGCCCACGGGAGCTGTGCGAACACGAGTGGTTCCGTTTCCGGGTCTGACCAGCGGCGGTCAGGGTCCGGCCGGCGACGGTCAGGGTCTGACCAGCAACTGGAAGTCGAAGGCGTACCTCGACCCCCGGTAGACATGGGTGCCGTACTCCACCGGCCGGCCGGTGTCGTCGTAGGCGGTGCGCTGCATGGTGAGCAGGGCCGCGCCCTCCTTCTCGTCCAGCAGCGCGGCCTCCTCGGCGGTGGCGCTGCGGGCGCCGACGGACTGGCGGGCGCTGTGCAGCGTGATGCCCGCCGCGCGCATCGTCCGGTACAGACCCGTCGACTCCAGCCGCTCGGTGTCGAGTTCGAGCAGGGCGGCGGGCAGGTAGTTGCACAGGAACGCCACGGGCTGGCCGTGCGTGCAGCGCAGCCGCTCCAGCACGACGACCTCGGCGCCTTCCGCGATGCCGAGGGCGGCGGCCACGTCGGCGCTCGCCGGGACGCGTTCGTTGCGCAGCACCCGGGTGGTCGGGCCCTGCCCGGCCGACTCCAGGTCGTCGTAGAGGCTGCTCAGTTCCAGCGGCCGTTTCACCTGGCTGTGCACCACCTGGGTGCCGACGCCGCGGCGGCGCACCAGCAGCCCCTTGTCCACCAGGGACTGGATCGCCTGGCGGACGGTGGGCCGGGACAGACCGAGGCGCACGGACAGGTCGACCTCGTTGCCCAGGAGGTTCCCGGGGGCGAGGACCCCGTGTTCGATCGCGGCCTCCAGCTGCTGGGCGAGCTGGTAGTAGAGCGGCACCGGACTGGTGCGGTCCAGGGCGAAATCCACGGAGTCGAGCGTGGGGACGGTCACGGGACGAGCGGAGTCACCGGTCCTCGCCACGGGACACCTCCTTCCGGAGCGCGGACACGTCGGGGTGGTTCACAGGTGCCGGCGGCGGCCGGCGACCTGGCGGTCGTACTCCTCGCGGGCGCGCAGCGCCGCCTCGCGGGTGGCGGCCTCGGCGACCGGCACGTCCCACCAGGCCTCGGCCGGGGGAGCGGCGGGCGCCCGGCCCGAGGTGTCCGTCTCCACGTAGACGCAGGTGGGGGCTGAGGCCGCACGGGCGGTGGCCAGCGCCTCGCGCAGTTCCCGCACCGTCTTGGCGCGCAGGACGTCCATGCCGAGACTCGCGGCGTTGGCGGCGAGGTCGACGGGCAGCGGGGCGCCGCTGAACGTGCCGTCGGCCGAGCGGTACCGGTAGGCGGTGCCGAAGCGCTCGCCGCCCACCGACTCCGAGAGGCCGCCGATGGAGGCGTACCCGTGGTTCTGGATCAGGAGCAGCTTGACCGGCAGCCGCTCCTGCACGGCGGTGACGATCTCGGTCGGCATCATCAGGTAGGTGCCGTCGCCGACCAGCGCCCACACCACCGTGTCCGGGGCGGCCTGCTGCACGCCGAGCGCGGCCGGGATCTCGTAGCCCATGCACGAGTAGCCGTACTCCAGGTGGTACTGGCGGCGCGAGCGGGTCCGCCACAACTTGTGCAGGTCGCCGGGGAGCGAGCCCGCCGCGTTGATGACCACGTCCTCGTCCCCGACGACGGCGTCCAGGGCGCCGAGCACCTGCGTCTGGGTCGGTACGGCGTCCTCGTCGTCGGCCCGGTAGGCGGCCTCGACCGCCTGCTCCCAGCGTTCCGTGCCGGTCCGGTACTCGGCCTCGTACGCGGCGTCGACGCGGACGCCGGCCAGCTGTGCGGTGAGCGCCTCCAGGGCGGCCCGCGCGTCGGCCACCACGGGCCGGGCGGCGAGCTTGTGGGCGTCGAAGGCCGTGATGTTGAGGTTGAGGAAGCGCACGTCCGGGTTCCGGAAAAGGGTGCCCGAGGCGGTGGTGAAGTCCGTGTAGCGGGTGCCGACACCGATGACGAGGTCGGCGGTGCGGGCGAGGGCGTCGGCGACCGCGGTGCCGGTGTGGCCGACGCCGCCGACGTCCTGCGGGTGGTCGTGGCGCAGGGAGCCCTTGCCGGCCTGGGTGGCGGCGACCGGGATGCCGGTCAGGTCCGCCAGGGCCTCGAGAGCCTCCTCGGCCCGGCTGTGGTGGACCCCGCCGCCCGCGACGATGAGCGGCCTGCGGGCGGCCCGGATCGCCCGCACGGCCCCGGCCAGCTCGGCCGGGTCCGGCGCGGGCCGCCGTACGGTCCACACGCGCTCTGCGAAGAACTCCTCGGGCCAGTCGTGGGCCTCCGCCTGCACGTCCTGCGGCAGGGCGAGGGTGACCGCGCCGGTCTCGGCCGGGTCGGCGAGGACGCGCATGGCCTGCAGCGCCGACGGGACGAGCTGCTCGGGGCGGGTGATCCGGTCGAAGTAGCGGGACACCGGGCGCAGGGTGTCGTTGACCGACATGTCGAACTGGCCCGGATGCTCCAGCTGTTGCAGCAGCGGGTCGGCCGGGCGGGTGGCGAAGTAGTCGCCGGGCAGGAGCAGCACGGGCAGCCGGTTGACGGTGGCCAGGGCGGCGCCGGTGACCAGGTTGGTCGCTCCCGGGCCGATGGACGTCGTGACGGCCTGCGCCGAGAGACGGTCGAGCTGGCGGGCGTGTCCGACGGCCGCGTGCACCATCGCCTGCTCGTTGCGGCCCTGGTGGTAGGGCATGACGTCGCGGTACTCGATCAGCGCCTGGCCGATGCCCGCCACGTTGCCGTGCCCGAAGATGCCCCACGTGCCGGCGATCAGCCGGTGCCGTTCGCCGTCGCGTGCGGTGTACTGGGCGGACAGGAACCGCACCAGTGCCTGGGCGACGGTCAGACGGCTCGTCGCTTCACTCGTCGAGTGGCTCATGCCTCCCAGGTGTAGGTGCGGATGGGCGGTGCTGTCAATGGTTTGTACTTACATTCGGACCTGCTTGTGAAATGATGTCTTAACAAAGTATTGACAGCGGCCTCTGCAGGGACTTGGATCCCGTCCCAACGCAACAGCGTCCCTTCCCCCGAAGCACAGTGAGGTGCAGGAACGATGGACCGCTCTTCTCACTCCCGCTCCCGCAGACTGGCCCCCGTCGTGGCCGTGGCCGCTGCGGCAGCACTCACCCTCGCAGGCTGCTCCAGCAGCTCCGGGGGGAAGAAGTCCGAAGAGGGAGGGTCGAACGCCTCGGCGGGCAAGGCGACCACCCCGCGGATGACGGTCGCGCTGGTCACCCACCAGTCACCGGGCGACACCTTCTGGGACATCGTCCGCAAGGGCGCCGAGGCCGCCGCCGCCAAGGACAACATCAAGCTGATCTACTCCGCCGACCCGAACGCCGGCAATCAGGCCAACTTCGTGCAGAACGCGATCGACCAGAAGGTCGACGGCATCGCGATCACCCTGGCCAAGCCGGACGCCATGAAGGGCGTCGTCGGCAAGGCCGGCGCGGCGAAGATACCGGTGGTCGGCCTGAACTCCGGGGTCAGCGACTGGAAGAAGCTCGGCCTGCTGGAGTTCTTCGGGCAGGACGAGAGCGTGGCGGGCGAGGCCTTCGGCAAGAAGCTGAACGAGGTCGGCGCCAAGAAGGCCGTCTGTGTGGTCCAGGAGCAGGGAAACATCGGCCTCACCCAGCGCTGCGACGGTGTGAAGAAGACGTTTTCCGGCACGACTGAGACGCTGTACGTGAACGGCACCGACATGCCGTCCGTGAAGTCGACGATCACGGCCAAGCTCAAGCAGGACAGTGCCATCGACTACGTCGTCACCCTCGGCGCCCCCTACGCGCTGACCGCCGTGCAGTCGGTGGGCGACGCGGGCAGCAAGGCCAAGGTCGCCACGTTCGACCTGAACAACCAGCTGACCAGCGCCATCAAGAAGGGCGACATCCAGTTCGCCGTGGACCAGCAGCCGTACCTGCAGGGCTACCTGGCGATCGACTCCCTGTGGCTGTACAAGAACAACGGCAACTACAGCGGCGGCGGCGAGCAGCCCGTGCTCACCGGTCCGGCCTTCGTCGACAAGTCCAACGTCGACCAGGTCGCCCAGTTCGCCGCGAAGGGCACCCGGTGATGAGCATGACCCAGCAGGCTGGGCCGGCGGTCGGCAGACCGCCGGCGTCCGGCCCCAAGGAGACCGACGGCCGCACCGCACGGCGCCCCCTGGCCCTCAGGCTGCTGGCCCGTCCCGAAGTGGGCGTCTTCCTCGGTGCCGTGGCCGTCCTGATCTTCTTCCTGATCGTCGCGCCCTCGCTGCGCCAGGGCAGTTCGATCGCCACGGTCCTCTACCAGTCCTCGACCATCGGCATCATGGCCCTCCCGGTCGCCCTGCTGATGATCGGCGGCGAGTTCGACCTGTCCTCCGGCGTCGCCGTGATCACCTCAGCGCTCACCGCGAGCATGCTCAGCTACCAGCTGACGGTGAACGTGTGGACCGGCGTGATCGTGGCCCTCGTCGCCTCGCTCGCGGTCGGCGCCTTCAACGGCTGGATGGTGGTCAGGACCGGGCTGCCCAGCTTCCTGGTCACCCTCGGCACCTTCCTGATCCTCCAGGGCGTCAACCTGGCCGTGACCAAGTGGGTCACCGGCAACGTCGCCACCGACGACATCAGCAACATGGACGGCTTCGACCAGGCCAGGAAGATCTTCGCGTCCTCCGTCGACATCGGCGGCGTCGAGGTGAAGATCACGATCTTCTACTGGCTGGTCTTCGCGGCCCTGGCCACCTGGGTGCTGCTGCGCACCAAGTACGGCAACTGGATCTTCGCCGTCGGCGGCAACAAGGAGAGCGCCCGCGCCGTCGGTGTCCCGGTGAACTTCACCAAGATCACGCTGTTCATGCTGGTCGGCTTCGGCGCCTGGTTCGTGGGCATGCACAACCTGTTCTCGTTCAACACCGTGCAGTCCGGCGAGGGCGTCGGCCAGGAGCTGATCTACATCGCCGCGGCCGTCATCGGCGGCTGCTCGCTCACCGGCGGCGCCGGTTCCGCGATCGGTCCCGTCTTCGGCGCGTTCATGTTCGGCATGGTGAACCAGGGCATCGTCTTCGCCGGCTGGAACCCGGACTGGTTCAAGGCGTTCCTCGGCGTGATGCTCCTCGGCGCCGTCCTGATCAATCTGTGGGTCCAGCGCACGGCGACCCGGAGGTAGGACCCGATGACAGACAACGGAACCGGCACCCACGGTGCCGTACTCCAGGACGCCGCTCCCGCCCAGGACGGCCCGATCGTGGAACTGCGCGGCGCGGGCAAGTCCTACGGCAACATCCGGGCCCTGCACGGCGTCGACCTCAAGGTCCGAACCAGCCAGGTGACCTGCGTCCTCGGTGACAACGGCGCCGGCAAGTCCACCCTCATCAAGATCATCTCGGGGTTGCACCAGCACACCGAGGGCGACTTCCTCGTGGACGGCGAGCCGGTGCGCTTCGGCAGCCCGCGCGAGGCCCTCGACCGGGGCATCGCCACCGTCTACCAGGACCTCGCCACCGTCCCCCTCATGCCCGTGTGGCGGAACTTCTTCCTCGGCTCGGAGATGACCAAGGGGCCCTGGCCGGTACGCCGCCTGGACATCGCCCGCATGAAGGAGACCGCGGACCAGGAACTGCGCAACATGGGCATCGTCCTGGACGACCTGGAGCAGCCCATCGGCACCCTGTCCGGCGGCCAGCGCCAGTGCGTGGCGATCGCCCGCGCCGTGTACTTCGGCGCGCGGGTGCTGATCCTGGACGAGCCGACGGCGGCCCTCGGCGTCAAGCAGTCCGGTGTCGTGCTGAAGTACATCGCGGCCGCCCGCGAACGCGGCCTCGGCGTCATCTTCATCACCCACAACCCCCACCACGCCTACATGGTCGGCGACCACTTCAGCGTCCTGCGCCTCGGCACCCTCGAACTGAGCGCCGAGCGCAGCGAGATCACGCTGGAGGAGCTGACCAACCACATGGCAGGCGGCGCCGAACTCACGGCCCTCAAGCACGAGCTGGCCCAGGTGCGCGGGGTCGACGTCGAGGAACTCCCGGAAGAGGAGGACCTCACCGCTCCCGTGGCGACCTCCTCCGAAGGGACCACCTGACATGGCGAACCCCCCTGCCCTGGACCGCATCCGGGTCGGCTCGGCCCCCGACTCGTGGGGCGTGTGGTTCCCCGACGACCCCCGGCAGGTTCCCTGGGAACGCTTCCTCGACGAGGTCTCCGAGGCCGGCTACGACTGGATCGAACTGGGCCCGTACGGCTATCTCCCCACCGACCCGGCACGCCTGACGGACGAGCTGGACCGGCGGAACCTGAGGGTGTCGGCCGGTACGGTCTTCACCGGCCTGCACCGCGGCCCGTCCGTCTGGGACGAGACCTGGGCCCACGTCGGCCAGGTCGCCGACCTCACCCGGGCCATGGGCGCGCGGCACCTCGTCGTCATCCCCTCCTTCTGGCGGGACGACAAGACCGCCGAGATCCTGGAGCCGCCGGAGCTGACCGCCGAGCAGTGGGCGCACCTGACCAAGGGCATGGAACGGCTCGGCCACGAGGTCAGGGAGACCTACGGCCTCGACCTGGTCGTGCACCCGCACGCCGACACACACATCGACACCGAGAAGCACGTCGAGCGGTTCCTCGACTCCACCGACTCCGAACTGGTCAACCTCTGCCTGGACACCGGTCACTACGCCTACTGCGGCGGCGACAGCGTCAAGCTGATCGAGACCTACGGCGAACGCATCGGCTATCTGCATCTCAAGCAGGTGGATCCGGACATCCTCGCCGAGGTCGTCGCGAACGAGGTGCCGTTCGGGCCGGCCGTACAGCGGGGCGTGATGTGCGAACCGCCGTCCGGTGTCCCCGAGCTGGGGCCCGTACTGGAGGCGGCACAGCGGCTCGGCGTGGAGCTGTTCGCGATCGTGGAGCAGGACATGTACCCGTGCGAGCCGGACAAACCGCTGCCGATCGCGGTCCGCACACGCAGGTTCCTGAGGTCGTGTGGCGCCTGAGGGGTTCGGCCCGGCGGTGGCCGGGAACCAACGGGTGCGTGCGGGCGTTCTGACTGACGACGGGGGACGCCCGCGAGGACGGGAGGACGACATGGCACACCGCACGGAACTCCATGAGACGCCCCGGCAGGCCGCGGAGGGGACCGGCACGGCGCGCCCCGGCCGCTTCAGTCGGCTGCCCGAGCGGATACACCCGGAGGACATGGTGGAGACCAGGCCGGCGACTCTGCCGGACCCGGCCCGCGACCGGTACAGCGCGGACGAGTGGCTGGTGCGCTACTGCCTCTGAGCCGCACCGACGGGACGGCGCCGAGAGC
>NZ_JBFAET010000282.1:0-9084 GCF_040642095.1 Streptomyces sp. NPDC020362 | reverse complement strand
GGCTTCGACTTGCCCACCCCCGCCGCCGCGGGGGGGCTTGCGTGGCCTCCAACGGGCCCCATGAGGCGAGGGTGGTGCCGTGTCGGCGCAGCACCACCCTCGCGGTGTCGGCCCGCGGAAGGGCAGGTCAGGCCGGGTCGGACAGCGGTCGCGCCCGCTCCACCACCGATGCCAGGTCCAGGCCCGTCGGCAGGGTGCCGAAGGCTGCGCCCCGGTCGCCGCCGAGCCGGGAGGCGCAGAACGCGTCGGCGACCTCCGACGGCGCGTGCCGCACCAGGAGTGACCCCTGGAGCACCAGTGCGAGGCGCTCGACCAGCCGCCGGGCCCGGCCCTCGATGCCGTCCAGATCGGCGAGTTCGGTGAACAGGTCCTTCACCGCCCGGTCCAGCCGGTGGTCGGCGCCGTGCGCCCGGCCGATCTCGGTGAGGCAGGCGTCCAGGGCGCCCGGCTCACGTTGCAGCGCCCGCAGCACGTCCAGCGCCTGCACGTTTCCGGCGCCTTCCCAGATGGAGTTCAGCGGCGACTCGCGCACCAGCCGGGGCAGGCCCGACTCCTCGACGTACCCGTTGCCGCCCAGGCACTCGGCGGCCTCCACGGCCACCGGAGCGCAGCGCTTGGTGATCCAGTACTTGGCGGCCGGCACCGCGAGCCGCAGGAAGGCGCGCTCCTGCTCGCCTCCGTCGTCGTAGGCGGCCGCGAGCCTGAGGGCCAGCGTGGTCGCGGCCTCGGACTCCAGCGCGAGGTCGGCCAGGACGTTGCGCATCAGCGGCTTGTCCAGCAGCCGGCCGCCGAAGGCTTCCCGGTAGGTGCAGTGGTGGATCGCCTGCGCCACCGCCTGCCGCATCAGGCCCGCCGAGCCGAGCGCGCAGTCCAGCCGGGTCGCGGCGACCATCTCGATGATGGTGCGCACCCCACGGCCCTCCTCGCCGACCCGGCGGGCCCAGGTGCCGTCGAACTCGACCTCGGCGGAGGCGTTGGCCCGGTTGCCCAGCTTGTCCTTGAGCCGCTGCAGCAGGAACACGTTGCGCGTGCCGTCGGCGAGGACGCGCGGGACGAGGAAGCAGGTGAGGCCCCCTTCTCCCCGGGAGGGGGATGCCTGGGCCAGCACCAGGAAGCCGTCGGACATCGGCGCCGAGCAGAACCACTTGTGCCCGGTCAGGGTGTACGTCCCGGCCTCGGCGAGCGGCCGGGCCACGGTGGTGTTCGCCCGTACGTCGCTGCCGCCCTGCTTCTCCGTCATGGCCATGCCGAAGAGGGCTCCGGGCTTCTGCCCGGGGGGCCGCAGCTCGCGGTCGTAGACCGTGGACGTCAGCCGCGGCTCCCACTCGGCCGCGAGCCCGGGGTCGGTCCGCAGCGCGGGCACCGCCGCGTGGGTCATCGACAGCGGGCAGCAGTTGCCCGCCTCGACCTGCGTCCAGACCAGGAAGCCGGCCGCCCGGCGCACATGCCCGGCAGGGCGCGTCCAGGCGCCGGTCAGTCCCGCCCCGACCCCCTTGCCGAGCAGCCGGTGCCAGGCCGGGTGGAACTCGACCTCGTCGATCCGGTGGCCGTAGCGGTCGTGCGTGCGCAGCCGCGGCGGGTGCTCGTTCGCCTGCACACCCCATTCCTGCACCTGCGACGAACCCGAGGCCCGGCCGAGCGTGGACAGCTCGTCGCGCACCTCTTCCAGCACGTCCGCGGGGGTGTGCCGCCCGACCGCCTCGACGAGGGCCCGGTCGGCGGTGAAGAGGTCGTAGCCCACCAGGGCAGGAGGCTGGTTCGTCACGGTGTGGGTGGAGATGCCTGCCATGACTTCGAACCTACCCGGGACAGCGGCGACGGGGGGCTTCCAGAGTGGCACAGCAGTGCCCCCGGGCGCGTCGGCGCCGGTCACCGGCCCCGGAAGGTGAGGACGGTCCGGCACGGCGGATACCGTTAGGTCGTGCAGTCAGGAAGCGAACCCCCCGAGCGGCCCCCGGGCCGGCTCCACCGGGCCCGAGCCCTCTACCGCAACGTCTCCAAGCGGAGGACCGCCTGGCTGCTGCTGAAGGACACCGTCAACTCGTGCATGGAGTACCGCATCCTGGGCCTGGCGGCCGAGGCGGCCTTCTTCACGCTGCTGTCCGTGCCGCCGCTGCTGCTCAGCCTCATCGGCCTGCTCGGCTACGTCGACGCCTGGACCGGAGCGGACACCATCCAGAGCCTGGAAAACAACCTCCTGGAGGCCTCCCGCACGGTCCTTTCCGACAAGGGCGTGAAGGAGATCGCCGAGCCGATCCTGCACGACGTGATGAAGGGTGGCCGGCCGGACGTCATCTCCATCGGCTTCCTCTTCGCCCTGTGGTCGGGCTCCCGCGCGGTGAACGTCTTCATCGACACCATCACCGTCATGTACGGCCTGGACGGCGTCCGCGGCATCGTCAAGACCCGGGTGATGTCCTTCCTGCTCTTCATCGTGGCCCTGCTGATCGGCTCGGTCGCGCTGCCCCTGATGGTGGCCGGACCGGACGCGGTGGTGCGGATCGTGCCCTGGTCGGAGACGGGCATCCAGGTCCTGTACTGGCCCGTCGTCATCGTCCTGTCCATCGTCTTCCTGACGACCCTGTACCACGTGTCCGTGCCCGTCCGCTCCCCCTGGATCGAGGACGTGCCCGGCGCCCTGGTCGCCCTGGCCATGTGGGTCCTGGGCAGCTTCCTCCTCCGTATCTACCTCACCAACACCGTTGAGGGCGCCACGATCTACGGCTCCCTCGCCGCCTCGGTCGCCGTCCTCCTCTGGATCGGCGTGTCCGCCTTCGCCGTGCTCGTCGGCGCCGCGATGAACGCCGCCATCGACCGGGTCTGGCCGGCCGCGGCCACGGCCGCCGCCCGCGAGGCCAACGAGCGGCTGCGCGAGGCCCAGGTGGTCGAGTACGTCACCCGTGCCGCCGCGGCCCGCGATGCCGACCCCGACGACCCCGACATGCCCTCCGAGTTCCCCGAGCGCTGGTCCCGTTTCCTGCCCCCGGAGGACGTCACGGCCCGCCTGCGCACCCACGCGAAGAACCCGCACCACCACACGCACAAGGCGCACGGGGCGAACGGGGCGGGCGGAGAAACACCACCCCGCGGGAACTGACCGGCGCCGGGCCGCCGAATCAGCCCGGGTACCGACCGGCGGCTCGTCGGTGAAGGGGCCCGGGTACCGACCGGCGGCCGGTCGGTGAAGCGGCCCTCTTTGACCGCCGCAACGGTGCGAGGTCCGGCGGCGGTGGTCGGCGGTGCCCGGCGGCCGGTACCCGTGTCATGGCTTCCCGGCGGTAGCGAGCGGCTTCCATGTCCCCGCCGTCGCGGCCTCCCGCACGAAGTCGGCGAAGTCCCGCGGCTCACGTCCCAGCACCTGCCGTACACCGTCCGACAGGTGCGCGTTGCGGCCGTCGAGCAGCGACGCGAAGAGGTCCACCACGAAGCCCACCTCCTCGGGCGGCACCCCGAAGCCGGCCAGCCGTTCCCCGTACTCCTCGGCCGGCACCGCCCGGTACGACAGCTCACGCCCCGTCGCCGCCGCGATCTCCGCGACCGCCTCGCCGAAGCTCAGCAGCCGCGGCCCGGACACCTCCAGCACCTGCCCGGCGTACCGGTCGCCCCCGGTGAGCGCCGCCACCACCACGTCCGCGATGTCCCGCACGTCGACGAACGGCTCCTGCACCGCGCCGCCCGGAAACACCAGCGCCCCGTCCTCCCGCAGCTCCGCCACCAGCGGGCCCTCACTGAAGTTCTGCGCGAACCACGCGGCCCGGACGACCGTCCACCGCGCCCCCGACGCACGCAGAGCCTCCTCGGCCGGCCGCGCCTGCTCCTCACCCCGCGCGGACAGCAGCACCAGCCGCCGCACCCCCAGAGCGACGGCCTCGCGGGCCAGGTTCCCGACCGCGTCCGCCGCGTCCGGCGCCCCCACGTCCGACGGGTACACCAGATAGGCCGCGTCGGCGCCGCGCAGCACCTGCGCCCACGTCGAGCGGTCCCGCCAGTCGAAGCCCTGCGCCCGCGAGGCCGCCCGCACCGTCATCCCGGCCGCCCGCGCGGCCTCGGCCACCCGGCTGCCCGTACGACCGGACGCTCCGGTCACCACCACCGTCGACACCCGTGTCCTGCTCGTGTTCTGCGTCATGTCCGCCAGTCAACTGCCGCCCCGGACAAGGGACCATCGCCGAACAACTCACTCCCATACGCGCGCGTCTACGCTGACCCCATGGACGCTCCCCCACACTCCAACATGCTCACGCGGGGGGACCCCCTTGCGGGCCTGCTCGACGGCCCCCGTGCGCGCGGCGCCTTCATGATCCGCGCGTGCTTCGAGCCGCCGTGGGCGGTACGGGTGGAGGACCGGGCACCGCTGACGGTGATGCTGATGGCGCGCGGCGACGCCTGGATCACCCACGACGGCGGCGAGCAGGTGCGGCTGTGCCCCGGCGACCTGGCCATCGCGCGTGGCCCCGACGCGTACACCTGCGGCGACACCCCCACCACCGCCCCGCAGGCGCTGATCCTGCCCGGCGGTGAATGCCGCTACCCCGACGGCGGCTCCCTGAACGGCTCCATGGACCTCGGGGTGCGGACCTGGGGCGACCGCCCGGACGCCCCGACGGTGATGCTGATCGGCACCTATCTGGTGCAGGGTGAGATCAGCAGCCGTCTGCTGGACGCCCTGCCCCCGCTGCTGACCCTTCCGGCCGAGGTGTGGCAGTGCCCGCTCACCCCGTTCCTCATGGAGGAGGTCGTCCGTGACGAACCCGGCCAGGAGGTGGTCCTGGACCGTCTGCTGGACCTGCTCGTCATCAGCGCGCTGCGAGCCTGGTTCTCCCGCCCCGAGGCGGCCGCGCCCGCCTGGTACCGGGCCCTGGGCGATCCGGTCGTGGGCCGCGCCCTGCGCCTGATCCAGGGCGACCCGGCGCACGCGTGGACGGTGGCCGCGCTCGCCGCCAGGGCCGGGGTGTCCCGTGCGGCCCTGGCCCGCCGCTTCACCGGTCTGGTCGGCGAACCCCCGATGGCCTACCTCACCGGCTGGCGCCTCGCTCTGGCGGCCGACCGGCTGCGCGACACCGACGACACCCTCGCCGCCATCGCCCGCCGGGTCGGCTACGGCAGCGCCTTCGCCCTCTCCAGCGCCTTCAAGCGGGTGTACGGGGTCAGCCCCCAGGAGCACCGCACCCGGGCGGCGTAGCCTGGCGTACGTGTACGAGGAGCGGCCGTCCCGGCTGACCGGCGCGGTGGTCTGGCAGCGCACCGCGGAGGACCCCGCCGTCCGGCCCGTGCTGCCCGACGGCTGCATGGACCTGCTGTACAGCGAGGGCCGGCTGCTGGTCGCCGGCCCCGACACGCGCGCGTACGTCCCCGGGGGCCCGCCCCGCGCCTGGGCGGGCATCCGGTTCTTCCCCGGCACCGCACCCGCCCTGCTCGGTGTCCCGGCACACGAACTGCGTGACGCCCGCGTCGAGTTGGCGGACCTGTGGCCCGCCCCCCGGGTGCGACGGCTGCGCGAGAGCGTCGAGGCGGCCTGCGACCCCGCGACGGCCCTGGAGAACATCGCCCTGGACCGGGCGGCACAGTCGGCAGCCCCCGACGCGCTCCTGCGCCGTCTGGTCGAGTGCCTGGACGGGGGCCGCTCGGTCGCGGCAACGGCCGCCGAACTCGGCCTCGGAGCACGCCAGTTGCACCGCCGCTGCCTGACCGCGTTCGGGTACGGACCCAAGACCCTGGCGCGCATCCTGCGCCTGCAACGCGGCCTGGCCCTGGCCCGCTGCGGGGTCCCCTTCGCCGAGACGGCGGCCCGCGCCGGATACGCGGACCAGCCCCACCTCGCCCGTGAGGTGCGGGACCTGGCCGGGACGACGCTCGGCGAGCTACTGGGCGGCTAGCGGCGCGAACAGGTCGACCCCGTTGCCGTCGGGGTCGTGCACGGTGGCGTACCGCTGCCCCCAGAAGGCGTCCCACGGCTTCAGCTCCCCGTGGTACCCGGCGCCCACCAGGTCCTCGTAGACGTCGTCGACCTCGGCCGGCGAGTCGCAGCGGAAGGCGAGCCCGACCCGGTACCCGCCGGCGGGCGGCCGCCATGCGGGGTGGAACGAGCGGACGGTGTCCTCGGTGTCCAGTGCGAGCACCAGACCACCGGGCAACTCGGCCTCGACATGCGGCTGTTCCTCGGCCCCCGCGGGGAAGACCAGTCCGAGGCGGCGGTAGAAGGCGAGCGAGGCGGCCAGGTCGGAGGTCACCACGCCGATCACGGCGAATCGTGGAGTCATGCGCTCACCGTAGGCAGGGGGTGGGAGCCCGGTCTTGAAGGAATCGGACACGACGGCCCCGGGGCAGCCGGCAGTCGCATGCGGCGTTCGTGGCCGCGCTGGATCCACGGCCGGGTCCGGCGGGCTTTCCGCCGCTGCGGGACCTCAGCCGAAGGTGACCGGCCCCTGTGCCGTCTGCACGGTGAAGGCGATCGCGAACGGTCCCTCGGTGACCGTGAGTTCGGTGCCCAGCGCGGACAGCAGCGGGCGGACCGCCCCCGGTTCGGGCACCGTTGCCGTCACCTCCAGCAGCGGGGTGACGGGCAGCCCGGAGGTGGCGGGGTGTGCCGAATCGCCCCAGTCGATGAGGAACGGGACCAGTCCGGAGGGATGCCCGGAGCCGCTGTCGGTCAGCCGCCACTCCAGCAGCGTGCCGTCGGGGGTGCGGCGGCTCATCGGGTGGACGGGCCCCGGATCGTATCCGCGCTCACGGGCGGCCGAGACCGTCGTCTCCAGATCGGGCGGACAGATCGCCCAGGTCACCGTGCGCGGACCGGCCAGGCGGTCGACCCCGAACGGCCGCAGTTCCACCGGCTCCGGCTGCTCCGGATCGGGCCCGATGATCTCCAGGTAGCTCCGGCCGCCCAGCGCGACCAGGTAGTTCCGCGTACCCAGCCCGACGTGCACCCCGCCGGGCGCGGGCGTCACCCCGGTCCGCGACGCGAACTCGGCGACGGTCGCGGCGAGATCGGGCGTCGCCAGCACGAGATGGTCCAGCAGCGGAGGAATGGCCTTCATTCCGGGGGAGGTTACAGCGCCCGGAGGAGACTCGACCACAGGACACCTCGACTGGTCCGGTACACCCGCACCACCGACTACCGTCACGACTCCGTACCGGACGCCGCCGACGCCGTACGCGCGCTGGGGGAGTTCACCGTCGGGCACACGGAGGACCCGGCGGACCTGGAGCACCCGCAGGACGGATACGCGGCCGTCGTCCTCCCCTCCACCAGCGGTGACGTGCTGACCCCCGTCGGACGCGAGTGCCTCGCCGGACACGTCGGGTCGGGCGGCGGCTTCGCCGGCGTGCGCGCGGCCGCCCGCACCGAGTGCGGGCGGCCGTAGCACGGCGAACTCCTCGGCGCGCGCTTCGAGCGCCATCCGGAGCACCGTCCGGGAAGGCCGTGGTGGAGGTTCCGCACCACCCCGCCACCCGGCACCTGCCCGCCGTACGGGACTTCACGGACGAGTGGTACGACTTCCGGTCCAACCCGCGGGGTCGGGTGCGGGTGCTGCTGCGGGCCGACGAGAGGTCGTACGCCGGCGGCGGGAGACGGGAGCCGGCCATCCGCCGGCCGGTGCCGCCGGATGGGGGACGGACGGGCGTTCTGCACGGCCCTGGGACACGCCGCCGAGGCCTGTCGCGAAGCGGCCTTTCCGGCCCGCCCGAGCGGCAGGACCGCCTGGGCGGCAGGGCACCCGAGTGACGTTTCTGCGGTGAACCCCCTCCGCCATTGGAGTGAGTAAAGCTAGCGTAGATATCAGGTCACGTGCGTATCTAGAGATGCTCTTGTCTTGGCAAAGGGCGCCGAGGCGCGACGGCCCACTCCGGCCCGCGTCACCCACCCACAGGAGGAGCCGGACCTTGACTTACGGGACAAAGCTGCGCGAGCGGATCGCCGGGCCCGGGACGACACCACTGATCGGCGTGTACGACATGTACTCGGCCTCGATCGCGGCCAAGCACTACGACGGGATGTTCGTCTCGGGCTTCGGCTTCGCGGCCTCGTACTACGGGCTGCCGGACATCGGTTTCATCGCCTGGCCGGACATGGTGGCCTTCGTACAGCGGCTGCGGGGCGCGTTCCCGCACCACCATCTGCTGGTCGACATCGACGACGGGTACGTCGATCCCGAGGTCGCCTGCCATGTCGTGGAGGGGCTGGAACGGATCGGGGCCTCCGGGGTGATCCTGGAGGACCAGAAGCGGCCCCGCCGCTGCGGGCACGCCGACGGCAAGCAGGTGCTGCCGCTGGACGAGTACCTGGAGAAGCTGGAGCGGGTCCTGGAGACGCGCAACGACCTGGTGGTCGTCGCCCGCACGGACGCCACCGACGAGCACGACATCCTGCAGCGGGCCGAGCGGCTCGCCGCGACCGACGCCGACGTGGTCCTGGTCGACGGGGTGCGCAGCGTCGAGTGGATCGACCGCATCCGCAAGGTGGTCGGGGACAAGCCGCTGCTGTTCAACCAGATCGCCGGCGGCAAGTCGCCCCGTCTGTCGCTGGGCGAGCTGTCCGACCTCGGCGTGGACGTCGCGATCTACAGCACCCCCTGCCTGTTCGCCGCGCACGAGGCGATGGACTCCGCGCTCGTCGAGCTGAAGGCGGCCGACGGTCGGCTGGCGCAGGTGGACCCGACGAGCGGTGTCGGCGTGAAGGCGTCGACCAGCCTGCTGGAGCGCAACATCGCCCCCGAGCGGCTGCAGTCCGAGGGCGTGGGCGTATGAGGGCTGTCGTGATCCGGCTCTGGGCGGCTGCGATGCTCGCGGTGACGCTCCTCGGCGCCGGTGCCGTGCCCGCGGTCGCGAACGGGGGCCTGATCACCGTCATCGACAACTCGCAGAAGGGCACCGACAACTCGGAGACCGACTCGACGCTGGAGATCGACCGCACAGCCAACGTCCAGACCGGCAGGGGCACGGCGGGAAGCGACCACGACGGCAGTGCTGTGGAGGTGGTGCGGGCCATCTTCGGAGCCCGTGACGGCGACGGGGAGGACTGAGAAGGAGCAGCTGGACGACGGCCGGGCACCCCGTGCGGCAGGTGCCCGGCCGTCGCGCGGC
>NZ_JBFAET010000281.1:0-9087 GCF_040642095.1 Streptomyces sp. NPDC020362 | reverse complement strand
AGGAAGCCGACCGCCAGGGCGGCCAGGACGCCGAGGTTGGCGTACGCCCAGGCGCCGTTCCTGCCGCCGAGGCCGAACGGCTCCAGCAGGTAGCCCTGCCAGGTGAGCCACTCGGCGGCGGTGTTGGTGACCAGGCCCCAGCCGACGGCGGTGGCACCGAGGGTGAGCAGCAGCGGCAGCACGGGCACGTCGCCGTAGCGCCCGTGCGGGCGGTGCAGGTCGCCGTCGTCGTAGTCGCGGCGGCGCAGGGCGAGATCGGCGAGCATGATGCCGCACCAGGCCGCGATGGGGACGCCCAGCGTGGTGAGGAAGCCCATGAACTGGGCGAGGAAGCTGCCGGCGAAGAAGACGATGTAGACGGAGCCCGCGATCATCAGGACGCCGTCGAAGAGCGCGGCCAGATGGCGCGGCACGGGCACCCCCGCGGAGAGCAGGGCCAGGCCGGAGGAGTAGATGTCGAGGACGGCGCCGCCGACCAGGCCGAGAACGGCGACGACGGCGAACGGCACCAGGAACCACGTGGGCAGGAGTGTGGTCAGCGCGCCGATCGGGTCGGCCGCGATCTCCCTGCTCAGGTTCGCGGAGGAACCGGCCAGCAGAAGGCCGAGGACCAGCAGGAGGAGCGGGGCCACACAGGCGCCGAAGGCGGTCCAGCCGATCACGCCCAGGCTGGAGGAACTGCGCGGCAGATAGCGGGAGTAGTCGGCGGCGGCGTTCACCCAGCCGAGACCGAAGCCGGTCATCATGAACACCAGCGCACCGACGAACTGCTGCGCGGAGCCCGCCGGGACGGCATCGACCGTGCTCCAGTGGATGTGGTCGGCCACCAGGGCGGCGTAGACGACGGTGAGCACGCCCGTGATCACCGTGATAGCCGTCTGCAGACGCATGATCAGGTCGAAACCCATGACCCCGCCGACGACGGTCAGCGCGGCCACCAGCACGAGGGCCACGACCTTGGTCCCCGTGCCGCCGCCCCAGCCCAGCCGGCCGAAGACGGTCGCGGTGGCCAGGGTGGCGAGCGCGGTGAGGACCGTCTCCCAGCCGACGGTGAGGATCCACGAGATCACCGCCGGCAGCCGGTTGCCGCGCACGCCGTAGGCGGCCCGGCTGAGCACCATCGTGGGCGCCGAACCGCGCTTTCCGGCGACTGCGACGAGGCCGCACAGGAGGAAGGAGACGATGATGCCGAGCACGCCGGCGGCGAGGGCCTGCCGGAAGGAGATGCCGAAGCCCAGGGCGAAGGCGCCGTAACTGAGGCCGAGGACGGAGACGTTCGCCCCGAACCAGGGCCAGAACAGGGTGCGTGGGGTGCCTTTGCGCTCCGCGTCCCCGATCACGTCGAGACCGTGCGTCTCCCATGGGGTCGGGCGGCCGGTGGAGGTGCTCTCGGGCCGTTCCTGCGGATGCGTCATCGCCGGCCTGTCCGTCCCGCTTGTCCTGCCCGCTTGTCCTGCCCGGCTGCCTGTCCGGACGTGCCCGGCCGAGGCTAGGACGGTGCACAAGGGGCGTCAAGGAAATACCTGGGCCACGGGTCATCGGGGAAGGCCCCGGGGCAGGTTCGCCCCCGCCGTGCACCTTCCCTGCGGCCCCGGCGCCCCCCGACCCGGCGCACCGGTGCCCCCGTGCCCCGGCGCCTCGGTGCTCCCGATCCCGGCGCCCCGGTACCCCCGTGCCCGGTCCCCCGGTGCCTTGGGGGCTTCAGCCCTTGAGCAGCTCCGCGAACCGTTCGGCGCTCACGTTGCCGCCGGACAGGATGACGCCGACCCGGCGCGGGAGCGGATCGACCCGGTGGGCCAGGAGGGCAGCCAGCGCGCTGGCACCGCTCGGCTCCACCACTGTCTTCAGGCGCTCGAAGGCGAACCGCATCGCATCCAGGATCTGCTCGTCGCTGACCAGCGAAATGCCGTCCAGCAGATGCTTGTTGAGGGAGAAGGTGAGTTCGCCGGGGATGTCGGCGGCCTGCCCGTCGGCGATGGTGCGCGGCACCGGAACGGCGACCCGGTGGCCGGCTTCCAGGGAGCGCTTGGTGTCGTCGCCGGCCTCCGGTTCGACGCCGATGACACGGATGTCCGGCAGCAGCCCCTTCGCGGCGACCGCGCTGCCGGCGACCAGCCCGCCGCCCCCGACCGGTACCACCAGGGCGTCCAGCTCGCCCGTCTCCTCGATGAGTTCCAGGGCTGCCGTGCCCTGTCCCGCGATGATGTGCGGGTGCTCGTAGGGCGGCACGAGGGTGAGACCCCGGTCGGCGGCGAGCGCTTCGCCGATCGCCACCCGGTCGCCGGTGTAGCGGTCGTAGGTGACGATCTCGGCGCCGTAACCGGCGGTGGCCTCCAGCTTGGAGCGCGGGGTGTCCTCCGGCATCACGATCACGGCGGTGGTGCCCAGTTCACGGGCGGCGAGGGCGACGGCCTGCGCGTGGTTGCCGGAGGAGTAGGCGGCGACGCCCTTGGCCAGCTGCTCGGCGGACAGCCGGGAGACGGCGTTGTAGGCACCGCGGAACTTGAACGCGCCGACGCGCTGCAGGTTCTCGCACTTGATGTGGACCTCGGCGCCGACGAGGCCGTCGAGTGTGCGCGAGCGCAGGACGGGGGTGCGGTGGGCGACACCCTTGATGCGCTGTGCGGCCTCCTGCACGTCCTGGAGCGTGACGGGCTGAGTGTGGGGCATGTACGTCCTCCGTTCTGGGCACGGCCGGCCACCTGCGCGGACCTGCCGGTGGGCCTGCCGGTCGCGGGACCGCCGGGAACCTCTTCCGGAATCCTGTCACGCCTCTGGAATCCTTGTCTAACATGTAGACGAGATGTCCAGATCGCCTGGCGAGAGCGGAGACGAGCGGATGACGGACGCACGGGCAGCGGCGGCCGCGCGGGCCCGGACCCAAGGGGCCGCCGACGAACAGGACGCGGTGATCGCCGCTCTCACGCCCGTGATCGACGGGATCGCCGCCACCTTCGGGTCCTGCTGCGAGGTGGTGATCCACGATTTCCGCCGCCCGGAGCATTCCGTCGTGGCCCTCGCCGGATCGGTGACCGGGCGCGGGGTCGGCGGGTCGATGAGCGAGATCGGCATGAAGCTCCTGGCGCTCGGCGACGAGGCGCGAGAGGAGCTGAACTACCTCACGCGCACACAGGACGGAAAGCTGGTCAAGTCCTCCACGATGCCGCTGCGCGATTCCGCCGGCGCGGTGTTCGGCGCGCTGTGCGTCAACCTCGACGTCACCGCGATCAGCCAAGTGCACGCGGTGGTCGGGGAGTTGGCCGGGATCGCCACAGCGCCGGCGGGTCTGCCGACCACCACGTTCGGCGACGACATCGGTGCGGTCGTCGACTCCATCGTGGACGCCCGCCAGCTCAGCAGCACCAAGGCGTGGACGCACCTCGGCCGCGCCGAGCGGCTGGACCTGTTCCGCGATCTCGACCGGCGCGGAGTGTTCGCCGTACGCGGCGCGGTCCAGCAGGTCGCCGCCCGCCTCGGCATCTCCCGGGCCTCGGCGTACAACTACCTGGCCCAAGCCCGGAACACGGGCGGCACCGACTGACCGGGCGCACACCCTCACGCCGACGGCGCGAGGGCTACGTGCCATGTTCCGATCATCCGACAGCCACCGCGACTCCTGTGGCAGCCACCGCGTCGCCCCGTCCGGCCCGCGCGGCCGGACAAGTCAGCCCCGGTCCCCGAAGGTCTGCCGAAGCCTCGCGAAAGCGGTGGGCCGCGGCCGGTCGGGCAGGAAGTCCCGGATGCGCAGAGCACACTCCTGCGGGGACAGCAGGCCGGTGTCCACGTCGAGGTCGTGCGGCCCGTGGGAGTGCACCTGGTCGTACTGCAGGGCGGCCAGCCCCGGCTGCCGGTCGCCCCGCTCCCGCTCACGGCGTTCCAGTTCGGGCAACGGGCAGCGGACGGCGACCAGGACCGTGTCGTCGGGTACGAGCAGATCGAGGAGGTCCAGCAGTCTCCAGCGGCGGCTGAGCGGATGGTCCACGACGAGGTTGTTGCCGGCGGCGGCCATGCCGGCGACCGCTCGGTGGAAGCCCTTGGCGGTGCGGTCGATCTCGGCCTGGAGGTCCTCGTCGGCGATGGGGTGGTCGCAGCGCATGGCATGGAAGGCGTCGACGGGCAGGTGGAACCAGGTGCCGTCGAGCAGGTCGAGGAGCGCCCGGGCGATGCTGGACTTGCCCGAACTGGACGTGCCGTTGAGCAGGATGACCGTGCCCCCCGCGGCGGTGTCGGGAATGAGCGCGTGGTCCGGGTCGGCCGGCGCCGGGGGTGTTTCGGTCTCCATGGCGTGATCCTTTCTTCCGCAAGGGTCCTGAGCCGATGCGGGTTCCGTGATCATCGCATGGCCAGGCCGGCCGAACTCAGCCTGAGGTTCCGGCTGTTGTGCGGCCGGACGCCAGGCTGCCGTGCAGCCGAACGCGCCGCTGCAGTGCGACCGGACGCCGGCTGTCGTGCGGCCGACCGCCCGGCCGTCGTGCGGCCGAACACCGACGGCCGTGGAAAAGGCGTTGACAGGATCTCGGACGGCACCAGTAAGTTCCGTTTCAGAACTTGGTGAGGGACGAAGGGGAACCCACTGTGTCTCAGCAGACCTGGACGGCCGTCGACGGGTACTTCAACGGCCTGCTCGTGGAGGAGGACGCCGCTCTGGTGGCGGCCGCCGCCGACAGCGACGCGGCAGGCCTCCCGCCGCACCAGGTCGCGCCCAACCAGGGCAAGTTGCTGCACCTGCTCGCCGGCATCAAGGGCGCCCGCACGATCCTGGAGATCGGCACACTCGGCGGCTACAGCACCATCTGGCTGGCCCGGGCCCTCCCCGAGGGTGGGCGGCTGGTCACCCTGGAGGCCGACGAGCGGTACGCCGCCGTCGCCGCCGCCAACATCGCCCGGGCCGGACTGCAGCACGTGGTGGACATCCGCGTGGGCCGGGCCCTGGATTCACTGCCCGTGCTGGAGCAGGAGGGGGTGGGCCCCTTCGACCTGGTCTTCATCGACGCCGACAAGCCGTCCAATCCCGCCTACCTGGACTGGGCCGTCAAGCTCGGCCGGACCGGCAGCGTCATCGTGGGCGACAACGTCGTGCGCGACGGCGCGGTCACCGACCCGGCCAGCACCGACCCCCGGGTCCAGGGCGTGCGCCGCTTCACCGAACTCATCGCCGAGCACCCCCGGCTGACGGCCACCACCGTGCAGACCGTCGGTGCCAAGGGCTACGACGGATTCACCCTCGCCCTCGTCACGGCCTGACCGACCAGGACGGCACGGCATCACCCGCGCCGCCGGGCCGGTCCGGTGCCGAGATCGTGCCGTCCGTGACCGGTTCGGGCAGGGTACGGAACAGCAGCCAGCTCAGCGCCGGCATCAGGACCAGCGGTGCCAGGGCAGTGCGCAGGGAGGTCGCGTCGGCGACGTGGCCCATGAGGGGACTCACCATGCCGCCGACGCTGACGGCCAGACCGAGGGTGATGCCGCTGGCGGTGCCGACCCGCGAGGGGAGGTAGTCCTGGCCGAGCGTGACCTGGAGCGAGAACGGCACGTACAGACCGGCCGAGGTCAGCGCCACGCATCCGTACAGGGCCGGCCCCGGAACGAACACCACACCCGCGACCGCCGCGACGGAGGCGAGGTACGACCAGCGGGAGACCGCGACCCGGCCCCGGCGCTGGGCCAGCGCACCGCCCAGCACGGAACCCGCCGCGCCGCCGAGGTAGAGGACGAGCAGCGCCACCGTGCCCGCCGCCGTGCTGCCGCCCATGCGCTCCTTGGCGTACAGCGAGATGAAGGTGCTCAGTCCGACGAACGCAACCGACCGGCACACCACGGCCAGCGACAGTTTCACGAACGACGCAAGGTCGTCGCTCCCGGCCGGGACCACCACTGCGGCCCCCGCGTCCGGTTGCCGCCCCAGTACGCGCAGCACCGGTAGGCACAGTGCGGCCCCGACGAGCGCAGGCAGCACCAGCAGAGGGGTCAGACGCAGTCCGCCGCCGGCCACCACGGCGGCCACCAGCGGCGGAGCCAGCGCGAATCCGACGTTGCCGCCCAGCGAGAACCAGCCCATGGCGCTGTGACTGCCCCGGCCGGCGAGCCGGGCGATGCGCGCGGACTCGGGGTGGTACGCGGCCACGCCGACGCCGGACACCGCCACGAACAGCAGGGTGAGCCCGTAGGAACCGCTCAGTCCGCTCAGGGCGATGCCCGCCCCGCCCAGCAGCGTGCCGACCGGGAGCAGCCAGGGCACCGCCCAGCGGTCGGTGAGGGCGCCGAACAGCGGTTGCGCCACCGACGACAGCAGGGAGGCGGCCAGGACGATCCCCGAGACGGCCGCGTAGCCGTAGGCACGCTCGGCGACGAAGAACGGGACGAGGGAGGCGACCGCGCCCTGGTAGACGTCGACGCAGGCGTGCCCGACGGACAGCAGAGTGATCGATACATTTCTTCGCACCCCGTCATGGTCGGGAACGGCCACCCTGTCGCGCTTCCGATAAACTGCCAACCAATGCCGCATGTCCGCCACCAGTCGACCGCCCCGACCGACACCCGTCGGCTGGCGCCGGGCGCCGAGATCGACGCCCACCGGCACGACGACCACCAGGTCGTCTATGCCGGCCGGGGAGTGCTGACCGTCACCACCAGCGCGGGATCCTGGGTCGCCCCGGGCGACCGCGCCATCTGGGTGCCCGCCGGCACCGTGCACGCCCACCGGGCCCACGGCCGGCTCGAACTCCATCTGGTGGGACTTCCCGTGACCGAGAACCCGCTCGCCCTGGACACGCCGACCGTGCTCGCCGTGGGTCCACTGCTGCGCGAACTCATCGTCGCCCACACCTGCTCCCCCGACGACGACAGCCCCGAACGGGCCCGGCTGCGCGCGGTGCTGCTCGACCAGCTGCGGGCCTCGCCCCGGCAGCCGCTGCACCTGCCGACGCCGGCCTCGCCCCTGCTGCGGACGCTGTGCGACATCCTGCGTGCCGATCCCGGCGACGGCCGCACCCTGACCCAGCTGGGCCGGGAGGTCGGGGCGAGCGACCGCACCCTGTCCCGGCTGTTCCGCAGCGACCTCGGCATGACGTTCCCTCAATGGCGCACCCAGCTGCGGCTGCACCACGCCCTGGTCCTGCTGGCCGAGCAGACACCGGTGACAACGGTGGCGCACCTGTGCGGCTGGTCGTCCGCCAGCGCGTTCATCGACGTCTTCAAGCGCACTTTCGGCCACACACCGGGCTCCCATCCGATGCACTGACGGTCATCGGCGCGACCCACGTATCGGCAACTCGCTTCCCTCCAGCCTTACTTCATTACTTGACGAAAGTCGGCGCAGCCCCCTAGGTTCGCCCCGGAGTGAGGAGCCGACATGCGCAACCTGTTGTCCACCGCCGGACTGGCAGCCGCCCTGGGCGCCTTGGCCCTCGTCGTGGCGCTCCCGGCCCAGGCCGACGCCGCCGTCCTGCAGCTGCTGCCGCAGAACGCCGACGGTCTGGAACAGACCTTCTCCCCCGCCTACGACTACGACGGCGACGGCTGCTACGCCACGGCCGCGATCGGAGTCGGCGGCACCCTCAACCCCGGTCTGAAACTCGGCGGCGACGTCAACGGCCACTGCCACGACTACGCCCAGCTGGCCAACGCCAACACCTACTCACGGGAGAAGTGCAACAGCGGCTGGTGCGCGGTGATGTACGCCAGCTACTTCGAGAAGGACCAGGCGACGCTCGGCCCGGCGGCCATCGGCCACACCCACGACTGGGAGCACGTCGTGGTGTGGGTCAACAACAACGAGGTCCAGTACGTCTCGGTGTCCCAGCACAGCGGCTACCAGGTGGCCGCCCGCTCCTCTCTCCGCTTCGACGGCACACACCCCAAGATCGTCTACCACAAGGACGGGGTCTCCACCCACGACTTCCGGTTCGCCAACGCCGGCGACGAGCCTCCGGAGAACGTGACCGGTGGCTGGTTCTACCCCCGGCTGGTGGGCTGGAACGGCTATCCCGCCGGCTACCGCGACAAGCTCACGAACGCCGACTTCGGCGCGGCCACCATCAAGATCAAGGATGGCGACTTCGCGTACGCCCTGGCGCACTCGATGCCTTCCGGCATCCCCTTCGACCCGAACGCCTGACGCCCTCGACCCGAACGCCGGCCGCCCCGCCCCGGGCGTTCACCGTGCAAGGCGGCTGCCCGACCGCGGTCCCGTGTCAGGAGGCGGACGGCCCGCAGACCTCGGTGACCAGCCTGTCGGCGGCACCGAGCGCGGCCGTGAGGGCGTCCGGGTCCGTGCCGGGCAGGGCGAACAACTCGTGTGCCCGTGCGGCGAAATCCGCCGGAGCGCCGGGAAGCCCGCCTGCAGCCCGGACAGCCCCCTTCTCGTTCACGACCCAGCAGCGGGCCCGGGCGTGCAGGGCATGCGCCAGCAGCCCGACCGCGCGGAAGAGGCAACCGGCGACGTAGAAGGCGTCCCCGCGCGCCGCTCCCTTGCGGGCGCAGCCCAGGATGAACGGCGCCTCCCAGCGGGCCTGTGCGATCAGCGCCTCGCGGAGCGGTTCCGGATAGCGGCGAGTCTCCTGCTGGAGGGCGCGCAGTTCGCCGCCGGGATCGGCCAGGACACGTCCGAGAGCGACCTCGCCCGCGTAGGCGTGCGAATACACCCCGAGCGGATGGCCGGCCTGCGTCCCGATCTCGAAGCGGCCCGCCCGGCACTGTTGCCAGATCTCGTGCACCCGGTCGAGATCGCGGTAGATCCAGTCGACATGGTGGCCGTCCACGGTCAGCCATGCCCCGCCGTCCACCCATGGCCCCCAGCCGCCCGGCTCCGTCACGTCCACCGCTTCGCCGGTCAGCTCGGCCGCCAGGGAGCGCAGCGCCGCGGTGTCCAGCGGCGGCCGGTAGTACAGACCCAGATCGGCATCGGAGTCGGGACGGTGCGTTCCCCTCGCCCGGCTGCCGCCCAGACACACTCCGACGACGCCGCCGACGTCGGTCAGCCGATCCGCGATCTCCTGCAAACGGTCCACACACCGAAGTCTGCAGAACCGGACCACCCACGGCGACCGGTTTCCCCCCGCCGGCCCCTCCCGCGCGGATGCCGTGGAC
>NZ_JBFAET010000280.1:0-9092 GCF_040642095.1 Streptomyces sp. NPDC020362 | reverse complement strand
GCTGGGCCTGCCTGCACCGCCCGAACCGCCGGGCCTGCCGGAACCGCCCGAACCGCCCGGCCCGGCGGACCCGTCCGGCCCACCGGAGCCGGCTGGCCCACCTGGACCGCCCTGCGTACCCGAACCGACTGGCCCGCCCGAACCGACTGGCCCGCCCGGGCGGGCCGGCGTCCGGCCTTCGCTCCCCGCAGCCGCGTTCCTGTTGCGTCCCGTGCCGGTCATGGCGGTCACGTCCCCCGGGCCGCCAGGACGGCGGCGAGATCGAGTCCCCGTGCCCGGTCCATGTCCTCGCGGTACTTCAGGACCGATCCCAGGGTCGCCACGGCCAGCTCCGCGTCCACCTCGGTCGCCCCCAGCGCGGCCAGCGCCTCGGCCCAGTCGATCGTCTCGGCCACTCCGGGCGGCTTGAGCAGGTCGGCGCCCCGCAGCGCCTGCACCAGCGTGGTGACCTGCTCGGCCAGCCGTGCCGACACCTGCGGCAACCGGATGCGCACGATGGCCAGTTCGCGGGCGAAGGAGGGGTGGTCGAACCAGTGGTAGAGACACCGCCGTTTCAGGGCGTCGTGTACCTCCCGGGTCCGGTTCGAGGTCAGGACGACCACCGGCGGTTCCTCGGCGCGCAGCGTGCCGATCTCCGGGATCGTCACGGAGTACTCGGACAGCAGCTCCAGCAGGAACGCCTCGAACTCGTCGTCGGCCCGGTCGATCTCGTCGACGAGCAGGACCGACGGCTGCGTCCGCAGGGCCTGCAGCAGCGGCCGGGCGACGAGGAAGCGCTGGTCGTACAGCTCGCTCTCCAGGCGGTCCGCGTCCTGGACGCCGGCCGCCTCGGCAGCCCTGAGGTGCAGCAGCTGCCGCGGGAAGTCCCAGTCGTACAGGGCCTGGGAGGCGTCGATGCCCTCGTGGCACTGAAGCCGGATCATCGGCGCGCCGAGCGCCCCGGCCAGCGCGGTCGCGAGCGCGGTCTTGCCCACGCCCGCGTCGCCCTCGCAGAACAGCGGCCGGTGCAGTCTCAGGGCCAGGAAGCAGGTGACGGCCAGCCCTTCGTCGACGAGGTAGCCCGTCTCCTCCAGGCAGGCCCGCACCTGCTCCGGGTCGTCCATCCGGGTGATCGGTGCTCACCCCATTCCGGCGGCGGTCAGCACCGCCCGCTTGGTCAGCACCCGCGCGAGGTGCTCCCGGTACTCGGGCGAGGCGGACAGGTCCTGCGACGGCCGGGTGCCCTCGGCCGCCGCCTCGGCGGCCCGGGCCACGGCCCCGGGACCGTCGGCACCCGTCAGCGCCTGCTCGGCCGCCGTGGCCCGCAGCGGGGTCGCGCCCATGTTGGTGAGTCCGATGCGCGCCTCGGCGATGTGCCCGTCGGTGCGCCGGACCAGCGCCGCCACGCCGACGATCGCCCAGGCCTGGGCGACCCGGTGGAACTTCTCGTAGTGGAAGGTCCAGCCGTCCGTCTTCGGCACCCGCACCTCCACGAGGAGTTCGTCGGGCGCAAGGGCCGACTGGAGGTAGTCGACGAAGAAGTCCCGGGCCGGGATGGTGCGCCGCCCGCCCGGCCCGGCGGCGACCAGTTCACCGTCCAGGGCGAGCACCACCGCGGGCAGGTCCCCGGCCGGGTCGGCGTGCGCGAGCGAGCCGCCCAGGGTGCCCCGGTGCCGTACGGCGGGATCGGCGACCGTGGCCGTCGCGACCGCCAGCAGACCGGCGTGCCGGCGCACCAGCGGGTCGTGGAGCACGTCGTGGTGCGTGGTCAGCGCACCGATGACGAGGGTGTCGCCGTCCTCGCGGACGCCGCGCAGCTCGGGGATCCGGCCGACGTCCACGACCAGCTCCGGGAAGGCCAGCCGCAGGCGCAGCAGCGGCAGCAGACTCTGCCCGCCGGCCAGCACCTTCGCTTCCTCGCCCGCGTCCGCGAGCGCCCGCACCGCCTCGTCGACGCTCTCCGGTCGGGCGTACTCGAATGCCGGGGGAATCATGCCGACGCCTCCTTCACGGCTCGCCACACCCGCTCGGGGGTGCAGGGCATCCGCACGTCGTGCACGCCCAGCGGCCTGAGCGCGTCCACGACGGCGTTGACCACGGCGGGTGTCGAGGCGATCGTTCCGGCCTCCCCGACGCCCTTGACCCCCATGGAGTTGGAGGCCGCCGGGGTCTCCGTCCGGTCGGTGACGAAGTCGGGCAGGTCCGCGGCCGACGGCACGAGGTAGTCGGCCATGGTGCCGGAGACGAGGTTGCCCTCGTCGTCGTACACGGCCTCCTCGTACAGTGCCTGCGCGATGCCCTGCGCGATGCCGCCGTGCACCTGGCCCTCGACGATCGTCGGGTTGACGACCCGGCCGACGTCGTCGACGCAGACGTACGACCGGATGCGGGTCGCACCCGTCTCGGTGTCGATCTCGACCGCGCACAGGTGGGTGCCGTGCGGGTAGGAGAAGTTCTCCGGGTCGACCAGGGTCTCGGCGTTGATGGACGGCTCGACGCCGTCGGGCAGGTCGTGCGAGGTGAACGTCTCGAAGGCGACCTCCTGGATGGTCCTGCGCGCCTCCGGTGAGCCCTTCACGGAGAACACGCCGTCCGTGAACTCCAGGTCCTGCTCGCTCGCCTCCAGCAGGTGCGCGGCGACCTTCCGGGCCTTCTCCACGACCTTCGTCGCCGCCCGGTGCACGGCCTCGCCGCCGACGGTCAGCGACCGCGAGCCGTAGGTGTCCATGCCCTGCGGGGCCGACTTGGTGTCGCCGTGCACGACTTCGACGTCATCGAACGGCACCCCGAGCACGTCGGCCGCGATCTGGCTCCAGCAGGTCTCGTGCCCCTGCCCGTGCGGGCTGGTGCCGGTGACGACCTCGACCTTGCCGGTGGGCAGCATGCGGATGCTCGCAGCCTCCCAGCCGCCGGCCGCGTACCTGAGGTCGCGCAGCACCCGGCTCGGGGCGAGCCCGCACATCTCGGTGTACGTCGACACGCCGATGCCGAGGCGTACGGGGTCGCCGCGCTCGGCGCGCTCCCGCTGCTCGGCGCGCAGCTCGTCGTACCGGAACAGGGCGAGCGCCCTCTCGGTCGCCGCCTCGTAGTTGCCGCTGTCGTAGGTCAGCCCGGCGACCGTGGTGTACGGGAACTCCTCGTGCCGGATCCAGTTGCGGCGCCTCAACTCCACAGGGTCCAGGTCGAGTTCGGCGGCCAGTTCGTCCATCACCCGCTCGATGGCGAAGGTCGCCTCCGGGCGTCCGGCGCCGCGGTAGGCGTCGGTGGGCGTGCGGGTGGTGAAGACGCCGGTGCAGTTGAACTCGTAGGCGTCCATCTTGTAGATCGCCGGGTACATGAAGGCGCCGAGGATCGGGATGCCCGGGGTGACGAGCATGAGGTAGGCGCCCATGTCGGCGAGCAGGTCGACCTTCACTCCGAGCAGCCTGCCCTCGCGGGTGGCGGCGACCTCGACGTCCTGGATCATGCCGCGGCCGTGGTGGGTGGCGAGGTAGCCCTCGGAGCGGGACTCGGTCCACTTCACCGGGCGTCCGAGTTTCCGGGCGACGGCGAGGGCGAGGGCCTCCTCGCCGTACACCTGGAGCTTGGAGCCGAAGCCGCCGCCCACGTCCGGGGCGATCACCCGCAGCTTGTGCTCGGGGATCCCGGTGATCGTGGCCAGCATGATCCGCAGGATGTGCGGGATCTGGGTCGCCGAGTAGACCGTGTACTCGCCGGAGGCGGCGAGCGGCGTGACGACGACCGCACGCGGCTCCATGGCGTTGGGGATGAGCCGCTGCTGGTGGTAGCGGCGCTTGAGAGTGACCTCGGCGCGCTGCCGTACGGCCTCGAAGGCCTCGCCGGTGGCGAGCGGCCAGGTGTAGCAGCGGTTGGTGCCCTTGTCGGCGTGGACCAGCGGGGCGTCGTCCGCCAGCGCCGCCTCCAGGTCCAGCACCGGGGGCAGCGGGTCGTAGTCGGCCTCGATCGCCTCCAGCGCGTCGGCCGCCGCGTACCGGTCGCGGGCCACCACGACGGCCACCGGGTCACCGGCGTAGCGGACCTCGTCGACGGCGATCGGCGGGTGGTCGGGCAGCACGATGTCCTCGGTCACCGGCCAGGCGCAGGGCAGCGAGCCCAGCCCCTCGGCGAGATCGGCGCCGCTGAACGCCGCGACGACCCCGGGGCGTTCGAGAGCGGGGGAGACGTCGACGCGGGTGATGCGGGCGTGGGCCATCGGGCTGCGCAGGACGGCCAGGTGCAGCAGTCCGGCGACCTGGATGTTGTCGGTCCAGTTGGTCTGGCCCGTGATGAGGTGGGCGTCCTCCTTGCGCAGGCGGGCGCGGCCGACCTCGTGTTCGACGGCCTGATCGGTCATGCCGTGACCTCCTTGCCGACCGGCTGCCCGGAGGCGGCGAGCACCGCGCGGACGATGTTCTGGTAGCCGGTGCACCGGCAGAGGTTGCCCTCCAGGGCTTCCCGGACCTCGTCGGAGGTGGGGTGGGGGTTCTCGCGCAGCAGATCGCGCGCCGCCATGATCATCCCCGGGGTGCAGTAGCCGCACTGCAGACCGTGCCGCTCGTGGAAGGAGCGCTGCAGCGGCGTCCACTCGCCGTTCTCGGCCAGCCCCTGCACGGTGGTCACCTCGCCTCCGTCCGCCTGTACGGCCAGCACCGAGCAGCTCTTGACGGTCGCCCCGTCCAGGTCGACGGTGCACGCGCCGCAGTTCGAGGTGTCGCAGCCGATCGGGGTGCCGGTGAGGCCGAGGCGGTCGCGCAGGTAATGGGCCAGGAGCAGACGGGGTTCCACGTCGTCCTCGTAGGCCGTGCCGTCCACGTTCACCTTGATGTGGGTCATGTGCCCTCCAGACCGTGCGGGCAGGAGCGAGGGGAAAGCGGGGAGAACGAAATAGATCGGTCATAGCGGGATGATGTAGGTCACTCTATGACTGTGCTCCGGCGGCGGCGAGCGCTGCCGCGGGATTTTGTTGAGCGTTAATCCATTGCTGTCGCGGGGGCAGTCCTGCTGCACTGCTGCCGACCCGACGTCACACGGAGAGGACCAGAGATGCGCACTGCGTGTATGTCCGCCCAAGAAGGAATCCCACCCATGCCGAAGGACATCACGCTCAGTGCATCTGCTCAATCTTGGAATTCTCGCGCACGTAGACGCCGGTAAGACCAGCCTGACCGAACGGCTGCTGCACACGGCCGGAGTGACGGACGAGATCGGCAGCGTCGACGAGGGCAGCACCCGGACGGACACCCTGGCGCTGGAGCGCCGGCGCGGCATCACCATCAAGTCGGCGGTCGTGTCGTTCCCGCTCCGCGGAGTGACCGTCAACCTCATCGACACCCCCGGTCACCCGGACTTCATCGCTGAGGTGGAGCGCGTGCTCGGCGTGCTCGACGGGGCCGTCCTGGTCGTCTCGGCCGTCGAGGGAGTCCAGGCGCAGACCAGGGTCCTCATGCGCACCCTGCGGCGGCTGCGCATCCCCACCCTGGTCTTCGTCAACAAGATCGACCGGCGCGGCGCCCGCGGCGAGGCCGTGCTGTGGGAGATGGCGCGCAGGCTGGCCGTACCGCTCGTGCCCCTGGGGGCGGCCACCGGGCTCGGTACCCGCGCCGCCCGCTTCGTGCCCGGCCTCGGCCCGTTGGCCCTGGACGTGCTCGCCGATCGCGACGACGACCTGCTCCGGGCCTATGTGGACGGCGATGTCCCGGACGCGCGCCTGCGCACCGCCCTCGCCGCGCAGACCCGGCAGGCCCAGGTGCACCCGGTCGTCTTCGGGTCCGCGATCACCGGCGCGGGAGTGGACGAGCTGGTCACCGGCATCGAGCGACTGCTGCCCCGCGCCGACGGGGACCCGGACGGCCCGCTCTCCGGCACGGTGTTCAAGGTCGAGCGGGGCCCGGCGGGGGAGGAGATCGCCTACGCCCGGATCTTCTCCGGCGCCTTGCGTGTGCGAGACCGCATCCCCTTCGGGAGCGCCCGCCAGGAGGGCGGGGGCGGCCGTGGTGAGGGCGGGGACGGCCGGGCGACGGCCGGGGGCGACCGGCAGGAGGGCAGGGTCACCGCTCTCACCGTCTTCGACGCGGGTGCCGACCTCCGGCAGGACGGCGTCGGGGCGGGCCGGATCGCGAAGGTGTGGGGCCTCGGCGGCATCCGGATCGGCGATGCGCTCGGCGCGCCCGGCAGGGCGTACGAGCACCACTTCGCGCCGCCGACCCTGGAGACGGTCGTCGTCCCTGAGCCCGGGACGGACCGGCGGTCCCTGCACCTCGCGCTCACCCAGCTCGCCGAACAGGACCCGCTCATCGGGGTCCGCCACGACGAGCTGCGGGGGGAGACCTCCGTCTCCCTCTACGGCGAGGTGCAGAAGGAGGTCGTCCAGGCCACCCTCGCCGAGGAGTACGGCCTGGACGTGAGCTTCCGGGAGACCACCACCCTGTGCATCGAACGGCCGGCCGGCACCGGACGGGCCGTGGAGTTCAACAAGAAGGACCCCAACCCCTTCCTCGCCACCGTCGGCCTGTGCGTCGATCCGGCCCCGCCCGGCTCGGGCGTGCGGTTCCGTCTGGAGGTCGAGCTGGGCTCCATGCCGTACGCCTTCTTCAAGGCTGTCGAGGACACGGTCCGCGAGACCCTCGGCCAGGGGCTGCACGGCTGGCAGGTCACCGACTGCACCGTCACCATGACCCACTCCGGCTACTCGCCCCGGCAGAGCCACGCCCACCAGGGTTTCGACAAGAGTATGTCGAGCACCGGCTACGACTTCCGGGGCCTGACCCCGCTCGTCCTGATCGAGGCGCTGCGCCGGGCGGGCACCCTGGTGCACGAGCCGATGCACCGCTTCCGCGTCGAGGTTCCTGCGGACACGCTGGGCACCCTGCTGCCGGTGCTCGCCCGGCTGGGAGCCGTGCCGGAGGGCACCGGGGCGCAGGGCCCAGCGGTCGTCCTGGAGGGCGTCGTCCCCGCCGCCCGGGTCCATGAGCTGGAACAGCGGCTGCCCGGCCTCACCCGGGGCGAGGGTGAGCTGGAGACCGCCTTCGACCGCTACGCACCGGTCACCCGCGGCCCGGCCCCCGAGCGGCCGCGTACCGACCTCAACCCGCTCGACCGGAAGGAGTACCTGCTGAACGTGACGCGCAGGGTGGGTGACTGAGCGTACGGGGGTCCCGCCCCCAGTTATGACCATCAGTCAACTTACTTGTGAGTCAGAAGTATTGACGCTGCAGGCGCCCCGCCGGACTGTGGTGTACATGACGAGCATTCGGGTGCGTCTGCTGACTGTGCTGGTCGTCCTCTGCGGATTCCTGACGGTGGCGGGCGCCCCGCCCGCCACCGCCGCCCTCCCGGCCGGCTCCCTCTGGTTCGACGGCACCCCGCTCACCGTCCAAGGCGGCCGCTTCCTCGACGGGCAGGGCCGCGAGGTCGTGCTGCGCGGCTACAACGTCTCCGGCGAGACCAAGCTGGAGGAGAACGGCGGCCTGCCCTTCGCCTCGGTCGCCGACGCCCGCACGTCGGCGACCGCACTGCGCGCCCTCGGCGGCGGGAACGCGGTCCGCTTCCTGCTCTCCTGGGCGCACGCGGAACCCGTGCGCGGCAGGCCGGACACCGCCTACCTGGCCGCCGTCACCGAGCAGATGCGCGCCTTCCTGGACGCGGGCATCCGGGTCTACCCCGACTTCCACCAGGACCTCTACTCCCGCCGCCTGTTCGACGCGGGCAGCTGGTACACCGGCGACGGCGCCCCCGAGTGGGCCGTGGACGCCGGGAGTTACCCCAAGGAGTTCTGCGGCATCTGCCTGTTCTGGGGGCAGAACATCACCCAGAACGCGGCCGTGCAGCAGGCGCAGTACGACTTCTGGCACAACGTCTACGGTCTCCAGGACGCCTTCCTCGCCACGGCCGGGGCGACCATGACCTACCTCAGGCAGCACCTGGGCGAGGACGAGTTCGCGGGCATCGTCGGCTTCGACCCGTACAACGAGCCGTATGCGGGCCGCTATGACTCCGGGCAGACCTCGCGCACCTGGGAACGCGACCTGCTCTGGCCGTTCTACGGGAGGTTCCGGGCTCGCATGGACGCCGCCGGCTGGCAGGACAAGCCCGCCTTCGTCGAGCCGAACCTCTTCTGGAACGCCAACATCTCCACCCAGAAGCAGGAGGGCGGACTGCTGGACGCGGGCACGCTCGGCCCGGACTACGTCTTCAACACCCACTTCTACGACCAGAAGGCCATCTCCGGCATCCTGATGTGGGGCAAGGCGGCCGACGGGCAGTACGCCTTCGACTTCGCGGCCGTCCGCGACCGCGCCTCGGCGGCCGGCACCGCGGCCGTGGTCAGCGAGTTCGGTCATCCCCTGTCCGGCACGGTGTCCGACAAGGCGCCGACCGTCCTCAAGGCGATGTACCAGGCGCTCGACTCCCGCCTGGCCGGAGCGGGTTGGTGGACGAACCCGGCCGCGTCCGGCCCGGTGCTGTCCGGCTCCCAGTGGCAGTGGGACCTCTACAACGGCCGCCACCACGAGCTGATGAACGGCAACCCGGACAAGGTCGTCACCTCGGGCGACGGCTGGAACGGCGAGGACCTCTCCGCCGTGAAGCCCGACGACTCGGGGAACGTGATCCTGCGCCAGGACGCCCGGCTGCTCGACCGGATCTACCCGAGCGCCACCGCCGGCACGACCCTGGCCTTCACCTACGAGGACCGCTCGCGGGACGGCTCGGCCACCCTCACCTGGAACCCGGTGCCGAGTGCGCTGCCGGACGTGGCACGCCTGGTGGGCTCGGGCCAGTACGGGCTGCTGGTGTGGCGCTCCGGAAGCGGCACCGCACCCACCGAACTGCACCTGCCGGCCACCTTCCCCGCCTCCGCGACCACCGTCGTCTCCGACCTGGGCGCGATCCACGGACCGCCCGCCTATACGGCCTCCACTCCCATAGGCGTGGCCCCCGAGCCGGGGGGCACCGGCAGCCGCCGGCTGCTGGTCACCGACACGGACTCCGGGGCCCTGCACTACGCGCTGGTGACCAACGGGGCGACGGCACCCTCGGCGGACCTGCTGGCCGCGGCGCGGTCCGAGCTGGCCGCGTGGGCGGCGGCGCGCTTCTGACAGCGGCACGGCCTCCGG